>NZ_JAGGDL010000004.1:0-164868 GCF_017653575.1 Pseudoalteromonas sp. K222D | reverse complement strand
AAGAAGCAGCCTAGTCTCTAAGTCAAGGCTGTAGAAGCCCATTGATCGACACGGAGTGGCGTCGATGGGTAGTTCACCAGTATGGCTGTAAGGAGTATTCACAGCAGCAAGCAGATACTTATTTTTATGCTTTTTTTACTCTGTTTGAAAAGCTAGCTGCAAATCCTTATTCCTACCAATCAGTTGATCATATTCGTAAAGGTTATCGACGCGCCGTTTGTGGCTCAGATAGTATTTATTACAGAGTTTATGAAACTGATGTTGAAATAATGGCTGTTTTGGGTGGGCAAGATATAGAAGAGTGGTTGTGATTTACAAGTGATTTTAGAAAGAGTTGAATAGCACTTAACTAATCGTTTTATAGGGTTTTTATCAAGTTTTAAGGTGAGCTCAGTAATAAATTTTTTATTACAACAACGCATGCATTAAGTTGAAAATAAAAAGCCTGAGTTCGACACACTACCGAAATCAGGCTTTATTAGCTGCTTAGAAATGAATCCAACTTTATGGGGTCACTTCAAAATACCGCGCTTTCTTCATTCGCACATTAGCAATTTTTTACTAACGGCTGTCAGCTTATCGCCAAAGCGTTAGTGCGAAACCACAATCAAGCGTATCGCATCTAGTTTTAACTGGGTTTTTTCAATGTAGGTAGTCAAATCTGTGCGTTGCTTATCGTAGAAGGTAATTTCTTCTTGGCGAATATTAGGGTTAATTTGCTTAAGGGCAACTAATCGTTGCTGCTCTTCACTTAGTGATGTTTGCATTTTAGCCAGTGACGCAGCACGAATAACTTCAAGCTTTTCTTGTGCCATGTCTTTTGCGGTGCTGATCATTGGGTGAATAGCACTTTGCAATGCGCCGGCTAGTTTACTGGCTGTTTGGCGACCAACGGCAGAAAGCTGCTGATTAAAGCCGTCAAACGCGACGTTTTCACCTAAGTTATTACCTGCTTTATCGAGTAAAATACGAATTGGCGTAGGTGGTAAAAAGCGTCCTACTTGTAATACTTTTGGTGCCATAGCTTCGGCTACAAAAATAAGCTCAACAAAAAAGGTGCCTGGTGGTAGTTTTTTGTTTTTAAGTAAAGCAACCGATGCGCTACCAAAATCGTCGTCACAAATCATATCTAGGGTGCCTTGCACCATAGGATGATCCCAACTAATAAAGTGCACGTCTTCTTGCGAAAGCGCGGTATCGCGGTCAAATGTAACTGTCATGCCATCTTCTCTTAATGCCGGAAACGAGGCGTTTAACATATGCTCGGTTGGCTTTAAGATAATGGTATTTTCGCCTTTATCTTCTTGGCTTACGCCAAAGGTGTCAAATACGTTAATCATGTAACTAGGCAGTTCAAACTGATTGTCTAGTTTTTCAATATCAGCTACCAAAGAGTCGGCTGCGCCTTGGCCCGATGAATGCAGCTCAAGTAAACGGTCGCGTCCGCTTTCCATTTGTTTGCGCAGTACCGCATTTTTTTGTGCTACTTGCTCAAGTAATGGATCTAACTCGTCTTCGTCGCAGTTATGCGCTGCAATGTAATCAAGTAGGTCATCACGGAATTCTTTATACAACATTTGTCCCGTTGACGAGGTAGATTCGAATGCGTCTAGGCCTTCGTTGTACCAACGTAGTAATACTTCTTGGGCGGTGTTTTCAAAATATGGCACGTGAATGTTCACATCTTGAGTTTGTCCAATGCGGTCTAGTCGGCCAATACGTTGCTCTAGTAAATCTGGGTTTAGTGGTAAATCAAATAACACTAAATGATGTGAAAACTGAAAGTTACGCCCTTCAGAGCCAATTTCAGAACACAGCAGTATTTGCGCGTTGTCGTACTCGTCTGCAAAAAATGCAGCGGCGCGGTCACGCTCAATAATCGACATACCTTCGTGAAAAACTGAGGCTTTAATTGCTTCGCGTTCACGTAGTATTTGCTCAAGGCTGATAGCTGTTTCGGCTTTAGCACATATTAGCAGTACTTTTTCACGCTTAAGGGTTTTAAGAGTGTCGATTAGCCAATCTACGCGAGGATCAAATGCTCCCCAGCTGGCGCTTTCGCCTTCAAACTCTTGAAATATTTTTTCTGGGAATAGTGCGCGCTGTGCACTAAGTTCGGGATTTTGAATGCCGCTCATATTGCCCAGTACTGTCATTGCTGTTTTATATTGCTTTGGCAATGGCATAGGGTAGGCGTGTAATATACGGCTAGGGTAGCCGTCAATGCCGCTGCGGCTATTTCTAAATAAGATGCGGCCGGTGCCGTGGCGATCCAGTAACATGTTAAGTATTTCTTTACGCGCGGGTAAATCACCTTGCTGTGCTTTTGCCAGAATATCGGTAATGTCGGTTTCTTTTAATAGCTCAATTAAAGTCGCTTTAGCGCTCTCGTCTAGGCCTTGCTCTTGGAGTAATTGATTAGCAGCTTCGGCAACGTCTTTGTAATTTGCTTCTTCTTCTTTAAACACGTCGTAGTCGTAAAACCTGTCTGGATCGAGTAGCTGTAGGCGAGCAAAGTGGCTGCTATGACCAAGTTGATCTGGCGTGGCGGTAAGTAAAATAAGGCCTGGAATATCTTGGCTAAGCTCGGCCATACGTTGATACTCTGAGCTTGGCTTGCCATTATTAATACTTAAATGATGCGCTTCATCTATTACTAGTAAATCCCAGTCAGCTAAAGTTGCTTGTTCGAACCAACGTTTTTTCTTGGTTAAAAACTCTAGGCTGGTAAGTACCAGTTGTTCGGTATCAAATACATTTGGCGAGTCGGCAAACGCTTCGTCGCAACGATCTTCATCAAAAATAGAGAAACGTAAATTAAAGCGGCGCAGCATTTCTACTAACCATTGGTGCTGCAGATTTTCGGGTACTACAATAAGCACACGGCTGGCACGGCCACTAATAATTTGCTGATGTAAAATCATTCCCGCTTCAATTGTTTTACCAAGGCCTACTTCATCTGATAAAAGTACGCGTGGTGCAAAACGTTTACCCACTTCTTGGGCTATATAAAGCTGATGCGGAATAAGATTAGCACGCTGACCAATTAAGCCTTTTATAGGCGACTGTTCACGTTCAAATTTATGTAACCATGTTTGGTAGCGCAGCGTGTAACGATCAAAACGATCTACTTGGCCGGCAAATAAACGATCTTGAGGTTTGTTAAACTTAATAAAATGATCTAGAAAGGTTTCTTTTAGTTTGGCTGCTTCACCATTATCAACACGAGTACCGTGATAACAAAGTAGCTCGCCTTGCACTTCAATAGACTCAACTTCTAATTCCCACTCTTCAACGCTTTTGATCACATCGCCAGGATTAAATGACACACGGGTTACGGGTGCTTCTGCCCAAGAATAAACGCGGCTTTCGCCACTAGCAGGAAATAATATGCTGACCTGACGGCCCTCAATGGCAACAACTGTGCCTAATCCCAAATCTGACTCTGTATCACTGATCCAACGCTGACCTAAGGAAAAATTCATATATGTCTCGTCTATGAAGAAAAAGGCGGCTATGTTACCTGTTAGACAACACCACTGCAAGGCGCTATTAGCCTCACTTTTAATTAATTCGGTAAGTGTGAATTATTCCTAACAAAACGGCTAACATCTGGATCTTTTTTGGGTAAATAAGTACACAGTAAGATAATAAATAGCTCTGCAGCTATTACTTTGAGCGTTAGCAGCATTAAAAATATTTCCTTAGCAAAACCTACTTAATTAACTTTTAAAATGCACTATTTTAGTCAGTCAATTACTTTAGTTTTAAGGTTTAATTAAAACAAAATCGAGTTTGTAATAAAACGGACTTTTATGACAAATAGACTAAACTAAAATTATACCTAAGTAACTAACGAGCCATCACTACTCAAAAGCACTTAGTTAGTTTGGTATAGCATACTCATCATAAAAAGTAAGGAAAGTGCTATGGAAAATGCTTCGAACCTTAAAAGTAAAATGTATGTGCTAGATACCAATGTATTGCTTCACGAACCCCTCGCGTATTTATCGTTTCAAGAGCACCATGTAGTTATTCCGATGACAGTGTTAGAGGAGCTTGATCATATAAAAGATAGAAAACACGATGTAAGCCGTGATGCTCGCGTGGCTATTCGTGGTTTAGATGAAATATTAAAAAATGCCACACCAGAGCAAATGCTCCAAGGCGTAGCCCTTCCTAGTAATAAAAAAGCGAAAACAGCATCAAACGGCACCTTAATTATTGTAAACGATCATTTATTTGCCGACTCTATTTCTGGCCTGCCAGGCAATGAAAACGATCATCGCATTATTAACTGTGCAGTGCATTTACAAAAGCAGCACACAAATAGCAAAGTAATATTAGTCACTAAAGATATAAACATGCGCTTAAAAGCCAAAGGTGCAGGGCTTAATTATGTTGAGGATTACCGCACCGATCAGCTTATAGACGACATTAGCTTACTAACCAGCGGCTACAAAAAAATAGCCGGAGACTTTTGGCAGCATGTTGGCCAATGTAATACTGAGCAATATGGCCGTGAGACCTTGCATCATGTGGCTAAAAACTTAATCCCTGATGTATTTTATAATGAGTATTTAATTGATGAGGGGGATCAGTTTGCAGCGCGAGTTAAATCGTACGATGAGGAGCATATAACCTTAAAAGATATAGGTTATGAGCGATTAATGAACCAAGGTGCATGGGGTATTAAACCAAAAAATATTTACCAAGGTATGGCACTCGATGCTTTATTAGATACCAGCATAGAACTGGTTATTTTAACCGGCCCTGCGGGGTGTGGTAAAACTTTATTGGCGCTTGCTAGTGCACTAGAAATGGTGATCGAAAAAGGCATTTACGACAAAGTAATAGTAACGCGTAATACGCCAGAAATAGCCGAGTCAATTGGCTTTTTACCCGGCACTGAGGAAGAAAAAATGGCACCATGGCTAGCAGCCATTACCGACACCCTAGAGGTATTACATAAGGGCGACGAAAATCCAATTTCAAGCCGTAATTATATTATGGAAAAAGCCAATATTCAGTTTAAGTCGGTAAATTTTATGCGTGGTCGCAGTATTCAAAATGCAGTAGTTATTTTAGATGAAAGCCAAAACTTAACGGCGGCACAATTAAAAACCATTATTACCCGTTGCGGCGAAGGTACTAAGCTAATTTGTACCGGTAACTTGGCACAAATAGACAGTAACTACTTAACACCGGTTACTTCGGGCTTAACTTATATTGTGGAGCGCTTTAAAAACTTTGAAGGTAGCGCAACAATAAACCTCAATGGTGTGGTACGTAGTCGCCTAGCTTCATTCGCTGAAGAAAACTTATAACTTGCGCTTAACATTATGGCTCGCTAGTCTATTAGCTGATTATTGAGCCATAAAACAGGCAAACAGTTGAAGTTTTTACCCTTAAAAGATTATTACCGCTCTTTAGTTGTGGCTTTGGCCGTGCCTTTGTTTGTGGCTTTATTATTATGTTTGCACCTTTACAATATTAAGGTTGAACGTGCGATAGAAAAGCGCCATGGCGATTTTGCTAATGTATCGGCGCAAATTGAACATACTATGGCTGGGGTAAATAATTTATTTACCGCTATGTTTAATTTGTATCACCAACCTAAGCCGCATTCAGCAGATAGCACAATGCCATTGCACGTTAATCAGTATGATGACTATTACTATCGTTATTTAAGTAATTTAAATGGCGAAATAGTAGGTGCTGGCGAATTTTCTCAATCGCAAAGTGCCTTATTACGCTGGCAAAAAGTCGTCATGTTAGCCCCTTCATTTAACACCACGTTAGCGCTAATACAGTCATTAAGTGCAGTTGCTTATGTTGATGAGCAAGGTTTTGCTTACGTTGCCAGGCGAGATCGTAGCCAAAGTGCCTTTTTAACTGATATTTTAAAAGGCAAATTTAAACCACCACTTTTAACCGAGCAACTCAGCTCTAGCCAAATTATTAAAGTTGCTAATAAAGCCTACTTTGCCATTGGCCGACAACAAGATATTAACTCCCAAGATTACATAGTTCTTATTTATGACTTACAAGCTATTTCTAATTGGCTAAAAAAAGTATCGCCGCAGCAAGGCGAATATATATTTATGAATCAGTATCATGAGGTTATTGCCAGCTCACAAAAGTTGATAAACAAAGCTGTTAAGTTAAATCAATATTGGCCGGCAGTATTAATAGAGCACAATAATACTAAGGAAGTTAAAGGTAATCAGTTTTTAATGCAGCCAATTGGTAACTACCCTATACATGCTGCCTACCATGAGCCAATAGAGCAGTTATCTGCGCCGATTATTTACGAAACAGCGATAGAATTTATATTTTTAACCGTGTTTTTAAGCATTATGTTTAGCGTGTTTTTTTGGTTGAGCCAGCGTATTTTTATCAAGCCGATGACCTTTTTAATGCGTTATCTAGAGCATAACGACACTGTAACTGGCGAGCAGTTAAACTATAAAATTCCTTTAAATTGGCAGCCATGGTTTTTAAAGGTAAAAGCTATATTTGCTAAAAATACTCAGCTGGTCGAATCCCTACAGAACGTTAATAAAGATTTAGATAAAAAATTGCAGCTACAGTCTGAAAAACTAACCAGCAGCTACGAAGCCAAAGAGCGTCATTTAGCTTTACTTAATACTGTACTTAATAACGTTCCTGACTTTATTTATTTTAAAAGTATTGATGGCTTATTTTTAGGTTGTAATAAAGCTTTTGAAACATTTATTGGTAAAAAGCAAGCTGAGCTAGTTGGTAAATTAATAGAAAATGAGAGCAGCGATAGTAAAAAAATTAGTAAGCTAGAGCAACAAGTACTACACAATCGCACGCAAATTCAACAACGTATTGATAGCGCAGAACGCTCTTACTTATTAACCATAGCGCCATTTTATAATGAACAGCAACAACTGTTAGGCGTTATGGGGATTGGCCGCGACATAACCGAGCAACAGCAAACCCTACATGCATTAAAAGAATCAGAAACTAAATTTAGAAGTGCGATAGAGTTTGCGGCTAATGGAGTGGTGTTACTTTCGCTTGATCATACTATTTTACAAGCGAATAAAGCGGCTAGAGAGCTATCTTCTGAACAAAGTTTATTGGCGGGAGCGCCTTTAAATCGGGTGTTTAGTAACCCCCAATGGCAAGAAATTAAAGCCACGTTAGCGCAATTACTAAATAATAAAAAACGGGTATACCATTTAACTTTAGCGCACGGCGAACTGGCAGATTGGTTACAGCTGAGCGTGTCGTTAGTGTGGAATGAAAATGCCGAGCCGCTGTATTACGTTATTCATATTCAAGATATAAGTATATTAACCAAAGCAAAACATGATGCAGAGCGCGCCACATTGGCAAAAAGTCGATTTATTGCTAATTTAAGTCATGAGATCCGCACACCGCTAAATGCGGTATTTGGTTTACTTGATATGCTTATTGAGCAAGGACTTACGCCAAAACAATTAGAACAAACCGCGCAAGCTAAGCACGCAGCACACAGCTTGTTGTTAATGCTTAACAGAATGCTGGATTTTGCACGGGTAGAAAGTGTGGCAGCGCAGTTAAAACTCGCGCCATTTAGCGTTATTGAGTTGGTTGATATTTGTGAAAGTTTAACGGCACCTTTATGTGAAAACAAAGGGATTGAATTAATTATTGATATTGATCCCTTAATTGCCCCCAACCTTATATGCGACAGCATTCGCTTACAGCAAGTATTAGGTAACTTATTAACTAATGCTGTTAAATTTACTAAAGTCGGTAGTATTACCCTTAAAATGGATTTATTACCGAGCGATACCTCAGAGCAACAACATATTTGCTTTAAGGTAATAGATACCGGAGTTGGCATAGATAAAGCCGATCAAAGGCGCTTATTCGATGCCTTTACCCAAGGGGATGAGTCATCTACGCGAACTCATCATGGCGTGGGCTTAGGGCTGGCTATTGTAAAGTCGGCAGTGCTGTTAATGGGTGGCGAAATAGCGCTAAATAGTGAAAAAGGCGAAGGGTGTGAGTTTTACTTTAGTGTTTTATTAGATGTTGTACCTGCTTGTAAGCAGCTACCTGATAATACATTAGTTATTTTATCAGCGCATAGTCACGAATTAACTCAGGTTATAAATGCATTTCCTACGCTAACTTATACTAATTTAGAGCAATTATTAAAATCTCCTCGGGAGCATTTAAAAGCCAAGCAATTAATTATAGGTGCAGCAGATTTACCTGCTTTATTAGCGGTAGCTGTAATTAAAGATATTTTATTTGCAAAAGCAATTACGCTTATTGTTGTAAGTAATCAACCAAGGTTAAATTTGCCGATCAGCATGGGTTTAACTGTACAGCATATTAAAACGTCAGCGCTTGCACAGCGATTGTTTAATTTAAATTTAGAGTCAGCTTTAAAAATAACGAATACAACGAAATTAAACCCAAGTGTGTCGGGTCTTTTAGTGTTAGCGATTGACGATAATCAATTAAACTTAGAAATAATTAGCAGCGTGTTACGCCAAGCAAAAATTAATGTGGTTACAGCCACTAGTGCCATTGATGGTATGGCATTATTACCGAATTTAATGCCAGACTTAATTTTAATGGATGTGCAAATGCCTCATTTAGATGGTTGCCAAGCAACAACTTTAATTAGGCAGCAGTATAGTGCAGAGCAATTACCTATTTTTGCACTAACCGCTCATTGTGAGCCTGCAGATATTGAACGCTCTTTAGCGTGTGGCATGAATAAGCATTTAACTAAACCTGTGGTTGCAGAAGTGCTTATAGGTGCAATAACCGATTTAACACCTTATAAGCCGAGCTTTTTTGAGTACTCATTTGCTTTAACTCAGTTTAGTTTAAACGAAACACTGCTTAACACTATGATCGGTAAATTTGCTAGTGTGTGCAAAACTCAATTAGCGCAGCTCAAAATAAGTAATAATAAAGATGACTTAATTCGTATAGCGCATAGTATTAAAGGCGTAGCGGGTAATTTAGGCTTTAGTCGACTGTCGCAATGTGCACAGCAAACTGAAAAAGATCTTAAAACAACCGATAAAGCTGTTGAAATAACAACGAAAGAGCTTATTATGCAGTTAGAACAGGTGGTTGTTTTTATAAACGTTTTAGGGGCAATGGATGTCAAAAAAAGCTAAAGTATTAATTGTTGATGATGATGCTCTTAATCGAATTGTACTCGAAAAAACACTTAGCGATGAGCATGAGGTGTTTTTAGTTAAAAGTGGTGACGAAGCGCTTACTTTTATAAAAACAACACAAGTTGATTTAATTATACTCGATATTGTTATGCCAGGAATGAATGGCTACGAAGTACTGGTTAAATTAAAAGAAGATTCAGCAACGCAAATGATCCCGGTTATTTTTATATCGGCAAATAGCAGCCATGATGACGAGTCTAAAGGTTTAGAACTAGGTGCAATGGATTATATAACTAAGCCATTTTGTTCATCAATTGTGCGCGTAAGAGTACGTAATCAACTGCTTATTAAGCAAAAAAATGATTTGCTTGAAATGTTAGCTTCGATTGATGGCCTAACCGAAATACCCAATAGACGCAACCTAGACGAAAACCTATCTCGTGAATGGCGTAAAAGTAAGCGCAACAACACACCACTTTCAGTGCTACTTATGGATATAGATCACTTTAAGCGTTACAACGATACTTATGGGCACCGAGCTGGCGATGACTGCTTAAAAGCGGTGGCTCAAGCACTTGCGGCACAATGTGAGCGTGGCAGTGACTTTATTGCACGCTATGGCGGAGAAGAGTTTGCAGCCGTTTTACCCGGTGTAGATAAAGCTGAAGCGACAGGCTTTGCAAATAAGCTACGTAATGCTGTTAATGCATTAAATATAGCGCATAAAGCATCGCTTAATGCTGAGCATGTAACTATTAGTATTGGTGTAGCAAGTACTGAAAACGCAAGTATTGAAACTGAGCAGGCACTTTTAGAAGAAGCTGATTTAGGTTTATATGCAGCGAAAGAGGGTGGCCGTAATCAAGTTGTTGCCCGCTAATTAAACTTTTATTTGTAAAGTAAACGCCAACGCTATTGGCGTTTAATAGTTAATTTTCGGATGAACACGTTTTAAAAAGTGTAGCGCTTTTTAGAGCTACACAGCTGGGTACTACAGCAAGGTATTACACTAAGCGATTACGTGATTGCTGCTGCGTAAACGCCATAATATTTAAACTTACCTCATTTACCAAACGTACAATTGACTCTGTGCTTGCCCAAGCAATATGTGGCGTAAGCAGTAAGTTATTGCCTTTATAATTAGCCAGTGGGTTAGTTAGTTCAGCGGGCTCTTTAGTCAGCACATCAACCCCGGCACCTGCAATTAAGTTTTGCTCAAGAGCGGTTGCTAAGTCTGCTTCGTTAATAATGCCGCCACGTGCAGTATTAATGATAATGCTACTTGGCTTCATCATTTTAAGCTCATTGAGTGTAATTAGATCGCGAGTTTCATCGGTTAATGGGCAGTGCACACTAATTATATCGGCGGTTTTAATTGCTTGTTCAAAAGGGATACGACCTTCACGGCACTGTGTCCCTTTGCGCTCAGCAGTAATTACATTTGCGCCAAAAGCGCTAGCAACCGTTGCAACCGCGCTACCAAGTGTTCCACCACCAATAATAGCGAATGTTTTGTCTTGTAAATCGTTAAAGCTATAATCTAGACGGCAAAACATTTCACTTTTTTGCCATGCACCTTGCTGGCAGTCTGCTTGGTAGCGATGTGTATTACCTAATAAATTAGTGATTAAAGAAAAGGTATGTTGTACTACAGAGGGGGTTGAATAGCCGGCAACGTTAGTTACTGCAATACCAAGCTCTTTAGCTGCTACTAAATCTACATTATTAGTACCAGTGGCACTAACACAAATTAGCTTTAGTGATTTTAATTGGCTCATAGTTTCACGGTTTACAACTGCTTTGTTGGTAATTAAAACGTCAGCATTTTTACTATGAGCAACAACTTGCTCCGCACTTGTTAATTCATGAACGGTAAGCTCACCTAATTGAGCAATACAATCAAGTGATGTTTTAGCAAGAGTCGCATTATCGAGAATAGTAATTTTCATATTTTTTCCTAAAATTAAACCCCATTTAAGAGAGTTATTTGCAATGCTTGCATTGCTTGATTTGAGGTTGGAAATATTTGCAGTACTAATGAAAGCAAATACAGCGCAGCATACGTATGCAAGATTAATACACTAAAGTACTATAAAGCATACACTTTGTTAATTTTAAAGTCGTAAAAACGTAGGCCAACTTAAATGTGGTCTGCCCACTAGGTTAGTTGTTACATGCTACCCTTTACGGCTATTTTGTTGTACTGCCGTCGCCATGCAGCTTTAGTAAAGCTATTTGCTTTAACTAATATTCACTATAAATAACAACAGGGCAATGTAAGTAGCATCAAGTGTGCAAACTTATAAACTTGCCGACTAAACTATAACTCTATTTGAACTAGGTAAATCGAACTTTAGTATTGCTAGTTTCGTATTTTTGATTGAGTTATAATCAAAATTAGACACGACGGTGCGCTTTGGCGTGCCGTTTTTAACTTTGTAGATGCGCTAAATGATTGAATTAGAAGATAAGTACGCTGACATAAGACCTTACAATGATGATGAAGTTGCCACTTCGCTGAAGCGTTTAATTGACGATAATGCATTTATTGATGTAATTGCAAAGTACAATTTACCACGCATTTTATCGGCAATTCCATTTGTTGCACGACCATTAATTAGACAGCAACTACGTAAAAAATGGGGCCAAATTAATAGCGTTGAAGATGTACAAAATGAAGTTGCAAAGTATTTAAATAAGTTAGTAAAACGCACTACGTCAGAAGTCACTTTTTCAGGGTTGGATAAACTAGACCCTAATCAGGCCTATTTATTTATATCGAATCATCGTGACATTGTGCTCGATCCGGCTTTAGTAAATTGGGGATTGTTTCAACATAAAATGAAAACAGTGCGCATTGCAATAGGAGATAATTTATTGCAAAGACCCTATATCACTGAGCTTATGCGATTAAATAAAAGCTTTATAGTAAAGCGATCTGCAAAAGCGCCTAAAGAAATGCTTAAAGCATTAACGCAGTTATCTTCCTATATTTATGACTCACTAACAGCAGGAAACTCTATTTGGATAGCGCAAAAAGAAGGGCGAGCAAAAGACGGTGTAGATCAAACCGATCCGGCACTACTAAAAATGCTACAACTAAATGGGCGTAAGCAAAAAAAAGAATTTGGCGATTATATTAAAGAGCTAAAAATAGTGCCGGTATCAATATCGTATCAATACGAACCCTGCGCAATTGCTAAAGCAAAAGAGCTTTATCATAAACAACACCATGGTCAATATGTAAAATCTGTAGGTGAAGACATAGCCAGTATTGTTGAAGGTTTTAGCTCATCTAAAGGACATATTCATTTAGCTTTTGGACAGCCGATAGAGTCACATTGCGACAGCGCAGATGAGCTGGCTAAAACAATAGATAAACAAATAATAGATTCATTTTATTTGCACCCAGGTAACTTTATAGCAGGCGGCTGTACAGAAGCGGTCATTAATAAAGCCGACGCAGCAAAGTTTGCAAAACGTATGGATAAAGTGCCCGAAGAGCTTAAACCTTTGGTATTAGCTATGTATGCAAAGCCATATCATCGTAAAGCAGAAGTAAATATTAAAAGTTGTGAGCATTAAAAGCTAAAGGCAGTTTTTGGCGATTATATTTTAGCTTTTAGTAAGCGATAAAAGTCACTCAGTATTTATTTAAAGTATTTTTATTACTGAAAGCTAATAGCTAAAGCTGCTTTTTGTTACGGCACTTTAGCTAAAGCGAAGTAAATTTGTATTACAGCTTCAGCGCATGTTGGGCTGTGGTTTATGCCCCGGCTGATACCTACATTTTATCTGGTTAAGAGATTTACTAAACGTCCAGAGCTAATTACTCACAAAGCTGCTCTTTGAGTAAATAACGCTATACTTAACCTGTATCTTTATAAGTGTGGGGAGGGGCAATGCAACAAATTGAAATATTTGATATTCCAAGCCCTTGCAAGAGTATTTGTTTGGTTAATAATAGGGGATATTGTAAAGGTTGTTATCGTAGCCGCGATGAGCGTTTTTTATGGAATTCGTTAACCAACGCACAAAAGAAAAAAGTATTAAATTTGTGCCAGCAGCGCTACAAGCGTTTTATACAAAAAAAACTAGACGTTACTGCCGCTAGCGAATTAATTAATCAGCAAGGTTTTGACTTTTAGTTAGGGGGCGTGCCCTTTGTTGATTAAATTCGTAATTATCTGAGCCAATAAGCTATTAAATCCCCAAACATAATATAGCATTTAGCTGACTAAGCTTGTTGGCCTAGATGCTTTATTAAAGCAGCATTCATAACTATTTATAAGTATAATAAAACATCTTTAGTAAGTAATAGGAGTTACTGTGAGTTTTAATTTATGTAATTTACCTCGTGAACAAAAGTATCAAATTCAGTTAGATTATGAGGCTTCTTTTTGGGCGTATCAAATTAAGCGCGGGAAAAAAACACGTGAGCAAATATATAACACCCTCCATAGCCGCCCTATTGCAGAGCAAGCTTCTTTAAAGCAACAATTTGAAAGGTATTTAGCACTAATGTTAGGCTAATGTTGTGCTTACTTGAGCAGCTCGAGTTGATTTAAAACCTCTTTAGTTTATAGGATTTATACATTCATCTCTAAAAGTAGACCTGATTTATACCGCACTATTGGTTTTAACTCGGTGTTAACATATAATCATTCCTTAGTAGTGCTTTTGGTGTGTGCCAATATCGTATATCGTCGCTGTCAAATACCTATCAAAAGCAACATAATAAGTGGGATCAAGAATGGGTAAAGCTATTAACAGAACAATAAGTTGCTTGCTCGCACTTATGCTAATAATGAGCAGCCAAATAAACGCACAAGTGAAGCGTTTATCTCCTAGTGAGGGGCTATCTCAAAGCTATGTTAATACTATGCTTATTGATAATAACGGTTACTTATGGCTGGCAACAGAAGGTGGCCTTAACCGTTATGATGGCTACCAAGTAATGCCAATTAACGGGCCTAATGGTGAGCTTGAAGAAGCTATTATTGACCGCATATATCAAGACACCCAAGGGCATATTTGGATTGCCTCACTGCTGGCAGGGCTATTTCGCTATGATCCAGCTACCGATTCTTATAAACAGTTTTTAGAAAAGCCGCTAAGCGAAGAGCAGATAATTAATCAATCTGTTTTTAGCATGTTAGCAATAGATGATAAAACCCTCTGGATTGGCCGAGGCCGTGACTTTGCAAAGCTTGATATTGAAAGTGGTGAAATAACCACTATTTTTGAGCTTCCGAGTAAATACAAAAGCACCCTAGTTAGAAAGCTATTTTATTATAACGGCTATATATTTATTGGTACTAGTCATGGTGCTTATGTGTTTGATATTGCCAGTGAAAAAGTTCGGCCATTAGAGCATTTACGCGCAGAGGCTGAGCATATTTACCAAAATAATGTGAAGTCATTTGCTATTGCTAACAATAATCAGCTATTAGTGGGCGCTGTTAAAGGGTTGTACCAAGTTGATATTAGCAATTTATCGAGCATGTTTGAGCGCCCCGATGTGGCATTTAACAATAGTGTATTGCTTGATAATTTAAACATTTGGCAAATTACAAATGACCATGAAAAAATTGATTTAGCCACTGATAAAGGGTTGTTCAAGTTTAATTTAAAAACGGGGGAAATAATAAAAAACACCCGCATTAACCAAAGTAAATATACCCTAGCCGATACCAGTATTATTGATATGGTTAAAGATAATTCTGGTGGAACATGGGTGGCCACTAAAACAGATGGGGCGTTTTATTTAGCCAATAATAACTATCAGTTTACCAATGTTGAGAGCAGCATGCTTGGCGGTGACGGCTTATCGCATCATTCTATTTGGGGTATTACTGAGTATAAAGACAAGCTATGGCTAGCTACGCATAATGGTTTAACTGAAGTTGATTTAAAAACAAATATAGGCAAAACGTATTTACAAGATTTTAAAGTTGATTTGCTAACCACTGAATTTACTATTTATAAAATAATGCCTTATAAAAATAAATTATGGCTGCACTCCAACAGAGGTTTATTTATTTTTGACCCTGTTAGCCTGCAATTAACTGAGCCGAAAACACAAAATCCGAGCAACCAAAAGCTGATCGCCGGCTGGGTTCATGGTGTTACTTTAATGCCCGATGGTAACTTGTACTATGTGCACTCAGATCATGGCATGCTTATGTATAATATTAATACCCAGCAACTAACCCAGTTAGAGGGCGAGTTTACTCAGTTTGACCCTTTTTTAGCGCATGGGTTTTTACCACCATTATCGACACAACCAGATAAACCTTTATTTTTTAGTGGTGGGATTTTATATCAAGTTAATCCTCACAGTTTAACTCTAAAAATAATATATAAGGTTCCTAAACAACATGAAAATGTTGCCATAAATGTGCTGTCGTATGAAGTTGATCGTAATAATATTTTATGGCTCTCGTTATCCAACTTTGGCCTGATTGGCATTGATGCCTTAACGTATGAACTTGTTCATACTATTGATTTAGACAAAAACAAATTGGGTACCTTATTGTACGATATGGTGCTTGATGACGATGGCATGATTTGGATGAGTAGTCATAAAGGCATTTGGCGTTTAAACCCGACTACACTGCATTTTCAGCAATTTACTACGTCAGAAGGGCTGCTCTCTGCAGAATTTAACAGCGGCGCTATGGCACATTTAAAAGATGGGCGTATTGCTTATGGTAGCCTAAAAGGCTTTACCTATTTTCACCCAATGAACAATCAAAACACCAAAGCGTTAATTGATCACGTTAATATTACTCGGATCAATTTAATGTCGCGAAACTTGTCGCTTAATTTACAGCAACCACTTGAAGAAATAACATTAAATCATGACGATATAGGTTTAGAAATAGCTTTTTCGGCAATGTCGTTTAGTTTTCAAGAGCGGATTATTTATGAGTATCAGCTCGATAACGGGCAAAAAAGTTATACCCGTAACAACAGAGTGTTATTTCCAAAATTAAATCCGGGTAACTACCAATTAAAAGTGTGGGCTAAAGACCCATTAACCGGCGAATATACGTCGCCCGCTAGTTTAAAAATAAAAGTGAAATACCCACTATGGCGTGCCCCTTATTTTGTGGTGCTATATGCATTATTGTTAATTGCTTTAGTGGTTGCTTGGGTAATGCGCCGCAATAAAATACAGCGTATTTTATTGGCAGCTCACAAAGAAAGTAAAGAAAGCGAAGCGCGTTTAAAACTGGCACTAGAGGGCAGTGAATCCGGGGTTTGGGACTGGCAGTCAAGCAGCCTTAGTATTTATCAACCGCGGTTAATAAATGAATTAGGCTACAGCGTTGAATGCGTAAATTTAGATGACTATTTAGTAAAAATACACCCACAAGACAGACCTTTATTTAGATTGGAGTGGTTAGAGTTTTTATCTACAGATAAAGGATCTTTTAATTGTACCTACAGGCTTAGGCATGCAAAAGGGCATTGGCGCTGGTACAAAGATTTTGGCAAAGTAGTAGAGTGGCATAATAAATTACCGCAAAAAGTGGCCGGAACTTACACCAATATGACCCGTGAAATGGTGTTTGAAGAGCATGCTCGCTTATTCGCAGCAGCCTTTGAGCAAACTCGCGATTGGGTATTTATACTCGATAAAAACTTTAATATACGCGCCTCTAATAAATCCTTGCAAACTGCGTTTAACTTCCCAGCTGAGCCACGCTCTAGCCGAGTACTTAATTTAGGAATTTCGCGCAGCAGCCGCTTTGATTACTTGCGCATTATGCAAAAGCTCAATGTAGGGGAGCACTTTTCTTGCGAAGACACAGTAACATTGGTTAATAACGAGCAACGCCACGTGCTTGTTAAAATAAGTGCAGTTGCCGATAACGAACACAGACTAACCAGTTACGTTGTTATTTTAACCGATATTAATGCACAAAAATTAGCAGAAAATGAGCTGCATATACTCGCCAACTACGATCAGCTAACTAGCCTGCCAAATAGGGCATTATTTAATGACCGTGTAATACATGCCATTGAGCAAGCACAGCGCCATAACAGCAAGGTTGCTTTGCTGCATATTAATATTAAACGCTTTAAACACTTTAATGATTCGTTAGGGCGAGAAGTTGCCGATGAATTGATTAAAACAGTGGCTGAGCGATTAAAAAGTACCTTACGCCCCAGCGATAGCGTAGCTCGATTTGGTGGTGATGAATTTGTTGTGTTGGTTGAAGATATACAGCAAATAGAAGAGGTATTGCTCGTTTGCACTAAATTAATGGGCTGTGTTAATAAAAATATTGCCCTTAATGGTCAAATAATTAATATTAATTTAAGCATTGGTGTTGCCACATATCCAGGTGATGCGCAGCAATATAAAGATCTATTAAAAGCTGCCAATATTGCTTTATACCACGCTAAAGATAATTTAGAAGGGAGCTATAAGTTTTATAAGCAAGAGATGAATCAACGGGTGCAAAAAGCACTGCACCTAGAATCGCAGTTAACTAAAGCGTATCAAGAGCATGAATTTTGTAATTATTATCAACCTATTATAAGTGCTAATAGCCAAAAAACCGAAGGCTTTGAAGTATTGCTACGCTGGCCAAAAAATCAATTAGTGAACACTCAAGAGTTTTCGTTAGCGGCAGAGAGTATTGGTTTAATTACAAAAATAATGCTGCAAACATTGGGCCGTGCTTTAGAAGAGTTAGTGGCTTGGCGCAAAATTGCTCCCGAGTTATATTTGTCGATTAACTTATCGGCACTCGATTTTGAATTTGAACACTTGGTGCCTGAAATTAAAAAGGCATTAATTAAAGCAGCTATCCCTTCTAAGGCGATTGTATTTGAAATAACAGAATCAATATTAATGCGCGATTCAAAGCAGGCCTTATCGAGTATGGATATGTTAAAACAACTAGGTTGTAGGCTTTATATGGATGACTTTGGTACAGGTTACGCATCGTTAACTTATTTGAAGCGCTTTCCTATTGATGTATTAAAAATTGACCGTAGTTTTGTACAAGATATAGGGGTTGATTCTAATGATGAGGCAATTATCCAATCTACGCTTACTTTAGCCCACAGCTTAAATAAAGAATGTGTGGCAGAAGGCATTGAAAGTACCCATCAATTAGTATTTTTAAAAGCACTTGGTTGCGACTATTTTCAAGGTTATTTATTTAGTAAACCTGTGCCCACAAATGCTGTTATTCCTTTAATTACTCGCGATTGGAGCGACGTGTTTAAGCAAGATTAAAGGAAAGCCCTTAGTGTGCAGTTGCCAGCTAAAAGCTGACAACTACTTTTAACTTATTTATGGGCGCTTGCCACAGTTTCTACAAAACATGTGTTCGCTGCGCTCGTTAAGCTGAACTTTTATGGCTTTATTGGCCTCTAGTTTACTCAGCCCTAGTTTGTAACGCAGATCTTCAAGGTGACTGAGGTGCTCCTCGCTGAGAGTGCCGTTAGTGATCTGTTCATGTACTGCATTTTCGAATACTTGACGGCGTTTGCGTACTTGCTCTGAAAAGCTCGATGCAAGTAAACCGGTAGGCACTGCAACCATTCCCATACTCACTAGGGTTATTACCCCACCAAATAGTTTACCAATAGGTGTTATGGGTACTACGTCGCCGTAACCTACGGTAGTTAGCGTTGCCATAGCCCACCACATTGCCGCAGGGATAGAGCCAAATTTATCGGGCTGTATATCGTGTTCAAGCAAATAAATACCACAAGAGGCTAAAATAAGCACCACGGCCATAATAAAAAATGCCGCTAAAAGTGTACTGCCTTCATCAATAAATGCTTGTAACAGCAACTGCATAGCACGCGAATAACGGGTTAACTTAAATACTCGCAGTAACCTTAAAACTCGTAAAAAGCGCAAATCTAGCATAAAGAAAAACATCAATAAGCTAGGTAATATAGCAATTAAATCAATTAATGCTAAAGGCGAAAAAATATAGTGCAAGCGTCGTTTGGTATTTGAGCCCTCAATAGCTGCATATTTAACTCTGTCTACACAGGTCCAAAGCCGTATTATGTATTCAATAGAAAATATAGTTATGGAAACAATTTCTAATAAGAAAAATTCTTCATGGTACTGTTTAGCAATACTCGATACAGACTCAAGGACAATGGCAACTACGTTGACCATTATGAGACAAACCAGCATTACATCAAGTATGTGCCCCGCGCGCTGATACTCTCCAGAGGCTTCAAAAGTGTGCGCAATTTTTTGTCTAAGTTTTCGTATATAGTTCATTTATAGTTTAAGTACCATATTTATACTGCCTTCTTCAAAGTCGCGGCTTATTTTAAAGCCCAATTTACGCGCAAGCTCAATCATGCCGGTATTCTCTGGTAAAGTAATCCCTTCAATAGATTTAACTCCTTGGCGCTTACAGTGCTCAATTGCGGCTGTCATTAATATACGACCTAGGCCAAGGCCTTGGCAGTCTGAGCGCACTACAACGGCAAATTCGGCCTGTAAATTATCAGGATCCATAATAACGCGCGATACGCCAAGAGTACGAGGCTGCCCTTGATATGTTTGAGATACAATAAAGGCCATTTCACGGTCGTAATCTATTTGCGTCATTTTAGCGAGTTGGTCGTGATTAAACTGCCTTAACTCCCCAAAAAATCGTTTATAGCGATCCTCTTTAGTTAAAGACTGATCGAACTGCTGATGTGCTTGCTCATCTTCTGGTTTAATTGGGCGCAGCGTCGCTTGGGTATTATTTTTTAACGTTACGGCCTCTACCAATTCAATCGGGTAGGGGCGAATAGATAAACGTTTACGATGCGTTTGCACTCGATAGCGGTTAATGGTCATGGTGGCGTCCAGCACTAAAAATTGCCCATTACTGGCTAATATAGGGTTGAGCTCTAAGGAACTAATGTCGGGCTGATCAATTACTAACTGCGAGATGCGAGTAAGCAGTGCGCAGAGCCGATATTTATCTACTTTTTCAGGTAGAATACGATCCTTTAGTACGCCTTTATCGTGCGCCGCGGCAATTAAGTATTTTGCTAGGTTCATATTTAGCGGTGGCAAAGCTACTGCTGCTTGTGCGTATTCAAGGCCGGTGCCTGCTTCTCCTAGTAAAATAACGGGACCAAAATTAGGCTCTGTTTTTATTGCTATTCGCAGCTCGTTGGCTCCGGCACGCGGCGCCATTTTTTGTAGCGAAAAACCATCAATAATGGCATCGGGATAAGTGTTCTTTATTCTTAATAACATCGAAAAAGCAGTTTGCTCTACTTCTTGAGCGTCATTTAAGTTAAGCACTACGCCACCCACTTCAGATTTTGAAGGAATGCTTGGGCTAATTAATTTTAGCGCCACCGGAAACCCTAACTCAATGGCTTGCTCTTTTGCTTCTGTTGGCGTGTAAGCCACTTCGGTTTGAATACACTCAATACCGTAATGACTTAAAATTTGGCTCGCTTGATGGGTCGGTAAATAACTTTGTCCTTCTTCTAAAAATTCATTTACTAAGGCTTTAGCTGCCGACTTATTAATTTTTGTATCTACGGTATTCGACTCAGGGGTTTGGGTTAAATGCTTTTGATTGCGTCGATAACTAACTAAGTGCATAAAGGCCCCAACAGCGCCCTCGGGAGTACGATAAGTTGGGATCGCGTTATTAGCGCAAACACGCCTAGCAGCATAGGCGGCATCTTCACCGGTAAAGTTAGTAATAACATACGGGCGCGCCATTTTTGGGAGTGCTTGTAAGGTTTTAACAATAATATTTGCATAGTCTTCGCTAGGTGCTAGCGCAGATGGAGTGTGAATAATCAGTAAGTTTTTTACTTCAGGAGCTTTAAGTAGAATTTCTAACGCCTGCTTATAGCGGCTCGGGGCTGAGTCACCAAAAATATCCACCGGGTTTGAGGCCTTCTCTGAGCGAGGAATTACTTTATTGAGTGCATCACATGTCTCGTCACTCAATTGCGTTAATTTACCTGAACTTTGTATTAGCTCATCTACTGCCATTACGCCAGGGCCGCCACCATTGGTTAAAATAGTGAGCTGCTCTACTTTTAATAATTTTGGGTGCATGGCTAATGTTTGCGTTGCAGCAAATAGCTCGCGTAAATCGTTTACTCTTAACATACCCGCGCGCTGAAATAGAGCATCGTATACCGCATCCGAGCTATGCGCTATTCCCGATTGAGCTTCAGCGGCAATAGCGCCCGCATGGGTCCTGCCCGTTTTAATTACAATTACGGGTTTGCTAAAAGCAGCCGCTCGAGCGGCTGAAATAAAGCTGCGACTGTCCTCAATGTTATCTATGTAGAGCAAAATAGCCGTAGTTTTAGCATCGCGACCTAAAAAGTCGAGCAATTCAGTAAATTTAATATCCAGACAATCGCCCATTGACACAAAGTAAGAAAAGCCAATTTCTTTATTTTTTGCCCAATCTAAAATGGTTGAGCACACTGCCGCCGATTGTGAAACGAAAGCGAGTTTGCCAGGGCTCGCTACGGTATGTGAAAAGCTGGCATTTAGGCCAATATGAGGAATTAATAACCCTAAAGAATTTGGGCCCAACAGCGTAACTTGATGGCTAAGTGCGCACTCTTTTAAAGTTTGTTTTTGTGCGTTACTTAAGCCGTCAGCAATGATGATGGCATTATGACAGCCCAGTTTTCCAAGTTGCTCAATAATAAGGTCTAAGGTGTTTTTATTGGTACAAATAACCGCGAGATCAGGTACTTTTGGTAGGGCATCAATACTAGGGTATGCCAGTACACCATGCACCGCAGTGTGGTTTGGTGTTACTGGCATAATTGGCCCTTTAAAACCACTTTGCAATAAGTTACGCATAACTACGTAGCCAGCGCGGGTTGGCGTGTTAGATGCCCCAATAACGGCTACTGAGCTTGGGTTAAAAAACTGACTGATACGCTTGAGACTCATGGCTTTTCCTATGCTGATTAATCTTTGCTATCTGTAATTTCACAATGTACTCTGTTTATATTATATTTTCGAGCGTTTAGGGTTGTTTTAGGCGCTTAACAAGGGAGTTTTAATGAATAAAGTATCTAACTTTAATATTGTTATTGCGGCTATTTGTTTAAGTATAGGCCTAATTAGCTTAGGATTTATTTTAAAAGGTGCTGCGCTTGATATCAAAGGTATGGAACGTACCGTACAAGTAAAAGGATTGGCTGAGCAAGAAGTGCTGGCCGATACCGTGATCTGGCCACTACAATTTAGTGATGCCGACAATAACTTAGAAGCGTTAGTGAGTAGAGTTGAGGGTAAAAACGATGCAGTAATTGCATTTTTAAAGTTACACGGCTTTGATGATGAAGAAATTAGCACTGGCAGCCAATCAATTATAGATAAACAAGCTCGCGAATACGGCAGCGAAAATCAACAATTTAGATATATAGTGCGCTCTAATATTATTGTTTATTCAAATGCGCCCGACAAAGTAAAAAATGCCCTGAGCAAGGTAAGTCAGCTGGCTAAGCAAAATATTGCCATAGTGCAAGATAACTACGAAACCCGTGTGGAGTATATGTTCACTGGTTTAAACGACATTAAACCAGCAATGGTACAAGAGGCCACCGAAAAAGCCCGTGAAGTTGCGACTAAATTTGCCAAAGACTCAAATTCAAAATTAGGTAAAATAAAAACGGCTCGCCAAGGGCAATTTAGCATTAGTGATCGTGACTCTAATACGCCGCAAATCAAAAATATTCGCGTGGTTACGAGTGTGGAATATTATCTTTCTGACTAAGTAAATTAATCACTTGAGTTATTGAGCGCTGTAAATAGGCAGCGCTTAATAAAAGCGTGGTTTCGTTTACCGTATTGCTTTGTAATACATTTAATAATTGCTGTTTTGCTTGTGCATTTTGCTTTTGCTCCATTTCCATTAATGCGAGTAGCGCCGAAAACTCATGCTTTATTGGCGTAGTCGGTTTATTTGCATAAGCAATATAACAGGCAACTGGCGTTAACCCTTGCAGGTTAGGCTGTGCCAGCGCTTTGAATAAGTCATCGTTAGATTCAAATAACATTAACGAACGTACATAGTTAAACGGTAAATTATTTGCATCAGGGTGTTTAAATACAGTATGCAACACAGTGTTACCGGCCTCATTTTGCGCCAAAAAACCCTTGTTAACTTTAAGCGCAGGTGTAAAAAAGCTTAATGCGTCTAGGGTGCTTAGTTGGCTAATAAACGATGTTGGTAAAGGGTTACTGGTTAAAATACGGATTGCCACATTTTGCATAAAGTTATATTTAACACTCATTCGCTGCGCGCTTTGATACAAGTGCATTAATTGGCTTGCTTGCTGAGCAGGCGTTAACTGCTTAAAGTCGTTATCAAGCTCGTCGAGTTGATACTTAGCAAGGCGTGCGTTAAGTAATTGTATGCATAATTCCATGGCTTATCTCCTTAGTTTATTATTACCTACTCTAGCTTAAACAATTGGCTTATAAAACAAAAAAAGGCCGCATAAGCGACCTTCTATATTGTTACTGAGTTATAGCAAGTTAAGCTTGTTTACTTGCTATCCACTGATTAACAAAGTTTTCTAGTACGTTAAGTGGTACTGGGCCATTTTTAAGCACTACGTCGTGGAACTGGCGAATATCAAACTTATCACCTAGTTGCTGCTTTGCATTTTCACGCAGTTCTAAAATCTTCAGCATACCCACTTTATAAGCAGTTGCTTGCGATGGCATTACAATGTGACGCTCAACCATTTTAACCCCGTCAGAGGTCGCATTAGGCGTGTTATTTACGTAGTAATCAATACCTTGTTGGCGGTTCCACTGCATAGCGTGAATACCTGTATCAACCACTAAACGTGCTGCGCGCCATAATTCCATCGAAAGACGACCAAAGTCAGAATATGGGTCTTCGTATAAGCCCATTTCTTTTGGTACTAGCTCAGAGTATAAGCCCCAACCTTCAATATAAGCAGTGTAGCCACCAAATTTACGAAACTTAGGCACGCCTTCTAGCTCTTGCGAAATAGCAATTTGCATATGATGTCCCGGAATGCCTTCATGATAGGCTAGTGCTTCCATTTGGTAAGTAGGCATAGCTTCCATGTCGTAAAGGTTAGCGTAGTAAACACCTGGGCGAGAGCCATCTGGTGCCGGTTGTTGATAAAACGCTTTGCCAGCTGCTTTTTCACGAAATGCTTCAACGCGTTTTACAATCATATCGGCTTTTGGTTTTACAATAAATAACTCATCAAGACGCGACTTCATATTATTAATTAGGTCGGTTGCTTGGCTAATATATTGCTCTTTAGCGGCATCAGTATTTGGTAAATAAAACTGCTTGTCGGTTTTCATAAACTGCATGAAAGCAGCTAAATCGCCTTTAAAACCTACTTTATCTTTTATGGCGCGCATTTCGTCATGAATACGAGCCACTTCAGCAAGGCCAATAGCGTGTATTTCTTTTGCTGTTAGGTCTGTTGTAGTAGTGCGCTTTAACGCATTGTTATAAAACGCTTCGCCGTCAGGAAATTTCCATGCGCCGTCGCGGTTATCTGCGCGCTTTTCAAGTTGGGCTATGTAATTAATCAGTTTAGAGTAAGCCGGTTTAACAGCCGACTTTAAAGCATCTACTGCATCAGCGGTTAGGCTGTCTTTTTCGCTTTGACTGATCTCTAGTTTATTAACTTTACGTTTAAAGTCGCTAAGTAAAGTAGAGTCGTCGTCTTGCTCAAATGGAGCGCCTTTAATAATATTTTTGCTTGAGTCGATAACATGCGGGAATACAAACTTAGGGGCAATAATACCTTTTTCAGCACGTACTTCTAAATCAGTAATTAACTGATCAAATACTGCTGGCACACCGTTTAAGCGAGATATATACGCTTTAGCGTCTTTTACATCACTAATTGAGTGTTGATTAATTAAAAATGCAGCGATCATAGAATGAGTGCCGTACATTTGGTTTACCGGGTAACTGTGGTAACGCCATTTGAAGTCAGCAATTGAGTTTTCAAGATCTTGTTTTTTTAAGTCGTAACTTACTTTAGTTGCATCATCAAGCTGAGCACGATTAATGCTATTAAGCGTTACTAAGTCAGCTTTGGTTTGTGCAAAATCTTTTAATTTTTTAGCTTCGCTACCATCGTCCCACTTGTCGTAATCTTGCTTAATACCCATGTATGTTTGATACACAGGGCTGCTCATTACGTCGCGGTTAAAGGTATCTTCAAAAAAAGCATTCGCTTTGTCTATTTCATTTTGTACTGGTTGTGCTTGTACTGCTGGTGCTGTTGTTACTTGTTGTGTAGCTTGCTGGCAACCAGCAAGTAGTGCAACACTTACTGCAGCTGCAATAAAAGTAAATTTACGCATTATTTATCCTCTTGATGTTAGAAATTTATTATTATAATTTTGTAGAACCTAGCGTTAAACGAATAACTCTAGCAGATCATTTAAAAAGCGCTGACCTTTTAGTGTTACTTGCCAATGGCTATTAGTTTGTATTAATAAGCCCAATTTAATTGCCTGTTGTAGCGCGTGTTGTTGGCTTTGTAATGGTTGCTGTGTAAGCGCATTAAAGTCGTTAATAGGGCACGGCTCTACTAGACGAAAGCGGTTCATAAAAAACTCAAATGCTAAATCGTCTTGTTCAACCTGCCAGCTTTTAAACAAGTAAGGTTTGATCAGATCCATGTAACCACGCGGGTGCTTAACTTTTTCGGTGCGGGTTATTATGCCTGTATTTGCATCAGTTACCTTACCATGCGCGCCACAACCAATACCGATATAATCGCCAAAACGCCAATAATTTAAGTTGTGTTGGCATTGATAGCCAGGCTTTGCATAGCCTGATATTTCGTATTGCAGGTAACCTGCTTGCGCGAGTAACTCTTGGCCTTGCTCTTGAATGTCCCACAGCGTTTCGTCTTGTGGCAGGGTAGGCGGCTTAGAAGCAAATTGTGTATTGGGCTCAATAGTTAGCTGATACCAAGAAATATGCGGCGGGTTAAGGGCAATAATTTGCTTTAAATCACCCAGTGCATCATCGAGTGTTTGCCCAGGTAAGCCATGCATTAAATCAAGATTAAAGCTATTTAACCCCGCTTCTTTGGCTTGCTCTGCGGCGTAGTTTGCCTCGTCGCTGCCATGAATACGGCCAAGCGCTTTAAGCTTGTCGTTTTGCATGCTTTGCACACCAATAGAAATGCGGTTAATACCTGCTTTTACATAATCTTTAAAGCGGCCAGTTTCAACAGTGCCAGGGTTTGCTTCAAGAGTTATTTCGCAGTTATCTTCAAGCCCAATAAGGCTTTTAACTTCACTAAGTAGGCGTGTGTAAGCTGCGCCAGTTAATAAGCTAGGTGTGCCACCACCAATAAAAATACTATGAATTTTACGCCCTTGGACTAAATGCAGGTCGGCTTTTAAATCATCAATTAAATGCTGCACATATTCAGCTTCAGGAATTTCACCTTTTTGTCCGTGGCTATTAAAGTCGCAATATGGGCATTTTTGCACGCACCAAGGAACGTGCACATATAAGCTTAGTGGTGGTAGGTTCACAGGCCGCCTTTTAGCTTAAGTTGCTGTAGTAAATTTTGTAATGCTTGACCGCGATGGCTAATGGCATTTTTTTGCTCTTTTGTCAGCTCGGCACTGGTGCAATTAAGCGTAGGTACAAAAAATACCGGGTCGTAGCCAAAGCCGCCTTCGCCATTTTGGGTTAGGGTTATTTCACCTTCCCAACTGGCACTACAAATAAGCGGAGTTGGGTCATTAGCGTGACGCATTAATACCAGTACACACCAAAAGCGTGCTGTTCTAATTGGGTTATTATCCAGCTCAAGTAGTAGCTTATCTATGTTATCTTGATCAGTTGCACCTGCTCCGGCAAAGCGCGCAGAGTACACACCTGGCGCACCATTTAAACCATCAACTTCTAATCCAGAGTCATCAGCAATAGCAGGCATACCGGTAATTTTGGCTGCATGGCGGGCTTTAATAATGGCATTTTCTACAAAAGTGGTACCGGTTTCGGCCACTTCACCTACGTTAAAGTCGCTTTGCGGCACAACATTAATATTGAGCGGGCTGAGCATGTTTGCAAGTTCATTTACTTTGCCAGGGTTGCCTGTGGCAAGTACTAAAGTTTTTATCATAAGTTATTTAATCTACGTAAAATTTTTGCTGAAACTGTAATTTTTGAAATTGTGAGTCTTGCTGTATTTCAATCTCAAAACGTAAAACTTCTTCGTTAGTGTAGTTAACTTGAGCAAGGTAATAAATTGCATCGCCTTCAATTACTTCTTTAAAGTTAAGCGTTTGTTTATTGCCAAGTAAATTTTTAGCTGTGCCTTTTAATACGGCCTTTTGCGCTGTGTTATCGGCATCGTTAGCTAATATAGATATATTAACAATCCCTTTGTAGCCGCTACGCTCAAGACCATAAGCTTGGGCTATTTTAGGTTGCACAAAGGTTGAAGGAAAAGCAATGTAATGTACTTGCCACTGACCTAGCTCTTTGTACTGTGCGCCGGAAACTTGCTCACTGTGAGCATTAAAGGTAAAAGCTAAACAGGTAATAAAAAACAATTTAATTAACCGTTGCATAATTAACTCCTAAAACATAAAAAAGAGGTCTAGTGACCTCTTTAGCTAAAATAAGTGCTTAAACTAATAAATCCATAAGCAGCATTTGTAAAAACTGTATACCAATAATAAGCACTAAAACCGATAAATCTAAGCCACCTAGCGGCGGTAGAATTTTACGAATAGGTTTTAACATAGGTTCAGTTAGCTGGTGGAATACCGCTTCTATTGGGTTATAGCCTTGGCTAACCCAGCTTAAAATAGCGCGAATAATAAGTACCCAAAAAACTAAATTTAAACCTTCTTTTAGTACGGTGATTAATGCTTGAATAAGTACAGGTTGTATAGCCCATGACTTATAAATAAGCCACATAAGCACGCTTATTTTGGCTGCGGCAACAAAAAATGCCAGCAATAGCGAGGCTAAATCAAGGCCTCCAAACCCAGGAATAATTTTACGCAGTGGCTTTACCGCGAACGAGGTGGCTTTAACCACAAATTGGCTCATTGGGTTGTAAAAGTCGGCTTTTGCCCACTGTAGCCAAAAACGCAGTAATACCACCATTAAAAATAAGTCAAACAGGGTACTGATTAAAAATTGCATGGCATTCATAATTTAACCTTCTTAAAGTTCTTGTTCCATTTGCTGTGCACGCGTAATACACGCATCCATAGCATCGGCAACGGTTTGGGTTAAGCCTTTATCTTTTAAATGCTCAACGGCTGCATGCGTAGTACCACCTTTAGATGTTACGTTTGAGCGTAACTGCGAAATGGTTATATCGGGTTGGCTGAGTGCCATTTCGGCAGCGCCAAGTGCTGTTTGTTGTACTAAGCGACGTGCATCTGCATCGTTAAAGCCCAGTGCTTTGGCCTTCTCTTCTATGGCTTCCATAAATAAGAAAAAATAAGCAGGCGATGAGCCTGTAACCGCAATAATATCGTTAATTTGCGATTCTTGTTCAACCCACACTACAATGCCAGTGCATTCAAAAACTTGTTGTACAAATTCGTGCTCGCTTGGCGTTTCGCCCGCGCCATATAAACCTGATACACCACGCCCAAGCAGCGAAGGTGTATTAGGCATGCAACGTATCATTTTAACGTCTTGGCCAAGCATTTCGCGCAAACGCTTTACGGTTAAACCAGCTGCTACCGAAATAAACAGTTTATCGCTAAAGTCGACACCTGACTCCTGAAACGATTTACATAAATCGCCCATCATTTGTGGTTTAACAGAAAGTACAATTACGTCAGCATCGCGCAGGGCTTCGTTATTGTCACTGGTGGTTTTTACCTTGAAATCGGCTGCTACTTTGGCCAGCTTTTCTTGGTTACGGTTTGTGGCAATAATATTGTTTGCATTAAACCCATTTTTTACCATGCCACCAATAATGGCGTAGCTCATATTACCTGTGCCTATAAATGCGATTGTTTTATCTGACATATATCTGTTATCACCTTTTAAGTTCGTGTGCCAAAAATGTCTGTGCCGATCCTCACCATGGTTGAGCCTGCACTAATTGCAGCTTCAACATCATTGCTCATCCCCATCGACAAAGTATCTACTTGAGGATATTGGGTCTGTAGTTTATCAAAGCAAGTTTGTAATTGCTTAAAATATTGAGTTTGCGTTGTAATATCGTCACTTTTAGCCGGAATAGCCATCAGCCCGCGTAAAGTTAATTGCTCACACTGGTTAATAAAACTGGCCAGTTCGGCTACTTCATTAAGTTGGCAACCCGACTTAGCTTCCTCATTACTAATATTTACTTGAATAAGCACATTAAGCGCGGCTTTATCGGCTGGTCGTTGGCTGTTTAAGCGTTTCGCTATTTTAATTCGATCAACACTTTGCACCCAAGCAAAATTGGCCGCCACTTGTGCGCTTTTATTTGATTGAATAGGGCCAATGAAATGCCAAATGATATCGCTATATGTATGTAGTTGCGCTATTTTATCTACAGCCTCTTGAACATAAGACTCACCAAATTGGCGTTGGCCATGCTCGTAGGCAGCAATAATATCGGCACTTGGTTTGGTTTTGGATACTGCAAGTAAGGTTATTTCTTTACTATTTCGTTGGGCGTTTTTTGCCGCTACTGCAATTCTAGCGTAGGCGGATGTAAGTCGTTCTGCTATTGTAACCATATATTTATCAGTTAGTTGTGGAGTCATAAATGGATATTACCGAATTATTGGCGTTTAGTGTGCAACACAAAGCATCCGATTTACATTTATCATCAGGGGTTTCACCTATGATACGCGTAGATGGCGATGTGCGGCGTATTAATATACCAGCACTAGGAGACAAAGATGTAAACAACCTAGTTTACGATATTATGAACGATAACCAGCGCAAGGACTACGAACAAAATCTCGAAGTGGATTTTTCATTTGAAGTGCCTAATTTAGCACGTTTTCGTGTTAATGCCTTTAATACTCACCGTGGACCTGCTGCCGTATTTCGTACTATTCCCAGTGAAGTGCTCACATTAGATGATTTAGGCGCCCCCGATATTTTTAAAACCATTGCCGATACTCCCCGCGGCTTAGTATTAGTAACTGGGCCTACAGGGTCAGGTAAGTCGACAACACTAGCGGCTATGGTTGATTATATAAATCAAACAAAACATCACCATATTCTCACTATTGAAGATCCAATAGAGTTTGTCCACGATAATAAATTAAGTCTGATTAATCAGCGAGAAGTACATCGCGATACACATAGCTTTAAAAATGCGCTACGCAGTGCACTACGTGAAGATCCCGATGTAATATTAGTTGGTGAATTACGTGATCTAGAAACCATTCGCCTGGCAATGACAGCAGCCGAAACTGGTCACTTAGTATTTGGCACTTTGCACACCACCTCTGCACCTAAAACCATTGACCGTATTATAGATGTATTCCCAGGTGAAGAAAAAGCCATGATCCGCTCTATGCTCTCGGAATCATTACGTGCGGTAATTTCGCAAACCCTGCTTAAAAAAATTGGCGGTGGGCGAGTAGCTGCTCACGAAATTATGCTTGCAGTACCTGCTATTCGTAACTTAATTCGTGAAGATAAAGTGGCGCAAATGTACTCGTCTATTCAAACTGGCGCTTCGCATGGAATGCAAACGATGGATCAATGTTTAACAAACTTAGTTAATCATGGCATTGTTACCAATATTGCAGCGCAAGCTAAAGCGCAAGACAAAACTCAGTTCGGTGGTTAAGGAATACTAATGGCTTTATCTTTAAATAACTTTTTACAAATAATGATAGATAAAAAAGGCTCTGATTTATTTGTTTCAAGCCAACTGCCTATCAGCGCTAAAATTAATGGTGAATTAACCCCGCTTGATGATGAGCCGCTCAGCGATGAGCAATCACTTGAGTTGGTTGAATCGGCAATGAGTGAAAAACAAAAAGCCGAGTTTCATACAACGAAAGAATGCAACTTTGCGATTGCCACTGACGAAGGACGTTTTCGTGTTTCGGCATTTTGGCAGCGCGATAAAGCGGGCATGGTTATTCGTCGTATTGTTACTAAAATACCTGAAATTGGCGAACTTGGGCTGCCGTCTACACTTACCGATGTGATTATGTCGAAACGTGGTTTAGTGCTATTTGTGGGGGGAACCGGTACGGGTAAGTCAACCTCACTTGCTGCACTTATTGGCTATAGAAACCGTAATCAGCGCGGACATATATTAACCATTGAAGACCCGATTGAGTTTGTACACGAACACCGTAAAAGTATTATTACTCAACGCGAAGTAGGGCTAGATACCGAAAGTTTTGAGTCAGCGCTTAAAAGCTCGTTACGCCAAGCACCCGACGTAATATTAATAGGCGAAATACGCTCACAAGAAACCATGGAGTATGCATTAAGCTTTGCAGAAACAGGGCACTTATGTGTGGCTACCTTGCATGCAAACAACGCTAACCAAGCGATAGATCGGATCATGCATTTAGTGCCAAAAGAAAAGCACGATAAGCTTAAGTACGATCTAGCATTAAATTTACGCGCTATTATTGCCCAGCAGCTGATCCCCACATCTGACGGGCAAGGTCGAGTTGCTGCTATTGAAATATTACTTAATTCACCTATGGTTGCAGAGCTAATTAAAAATGGTGATATAGGCGGTATTAAAGAAACCATGGCTAAATCGAAAGAAATGGGCATGCAGACCTTTGACCAGGCCTTATTTGAATTGTATAAACAGCAACGAATCAATTATGCAGATGCGTTGCACCATGCCGATTCGGCGAACGATTTACGCTTAATGATAAAGCTGCGCAACAATGAGCAGCAAGGGGCGGGCTTTTTACAAGGGGTTACTATTGATGGCCTTGATGATAAAGGCAATATTAGTTAATTTAATTTAAGGCTTTAGGTATCAGCTTAAAAGCTCTGATACCTAAAGCCTAGCACCTAATATTTTTACTCACCGTAACTCGTTTCAAAAAAGCTCTCTAAAATAATCACCGCAGACATGTTATCTACTTTGCCTTTGCCTAAGTTTTTATAGCCGCCTTGTTCAAACAGGCGCGCTTTAGCATCGGCGGTGGTTAAGCGCTCATCTTGTGTTTCTACCGGTATGGCGTAGTGATTATGCAATCGATTAGCAAACTTTTTAGCTTTAAAGGTTACCTCTTGGGCGGTGCCATCCATATTTAGCGGTAAACCCACCACCATTAAATCGGGCTGCCATTCGTTTACTTGTACTGCTATGTCATCCCAATTAGGAATGCCATCTTGTGCTTTTACAGCTTTAAGGCTCGATGCGCTGCCAGTGAGCTCTTGACCTATAGCAATACCAATACTTTTGGTGCCAAAGTCAAAGCCCATTACAGTACGCTGGCCTTGCGGCTTGAAGTTTTTTTTTGTCATAAGTTTATCTTGTTAAGCATGACCAGCTTCAGGGCTGAGTTGGCTTATATCAAAGCCGAGCATAGAAACTGCTTTTTCCCAGCGTTTTTCAACGGGGGTGTCAAAAATAATTTTCGGATCAGCTTTAATTATCAGCCAGCTATTATCCAATAGCTCTTGTTCTAATTGACCTTGCTCCCAGCCAGAGTAGCCCAAAGTAATAATAAATTGTTCAGGTGCTTGTGCTGTGGTTAACGAAGCGAGTACATCTTTAGAGGTGGTGATCATGATATCACTGCTGAGCGTTTGGCTCGCAGAGTAACCATGCTTTGGAGAGTGCAGTACAAAACCACGGTCGGTTTTAACCGGCCCGCCAGCATATACGCTAACTTGCGCTGCTTGCTGAGTTTTGTCGTTATCAATTTCTATTTTATCGAGTAACTCACCTACGGTAATATTAATAGGTTGGTTGATTACCAAGCCCATAGCCCCGTCTTCATTGTGCTCACAAATATAGGTAACAGCACGTTTAAAAAAAGGGTCTTGCATCGACGGCATTGCGATTAAAAAATGATTTTCTAATGACTGCATAGATTTCACCCTTTTTAGTTAATGAATTTTTAGTATGGCACATACCCATGTTTTTAAAACAAAATAAGCACTTTCATACGATTTAAAAATAATGAATACCTTAAACCTTACAATATGAAAGCGCTTTTAATAACGCTAACTTATTTAGCGAGTCGTTTTTCAATTGCGTCAAATAAAATACCCGTAATTGAAATATCGTACGCCGCTTCAATTTCTTTAACACAGGTTGGTGCGGTTACGTTAATTTCGGTTAATTTGTCGCCAATAATATCTAAGCCGACAAAAATTAGGCCTTTTTCTTTAAGTGTTGGTGCCACAGCTTGTGCAATTTTTAAATCGGATTCACTTAAAGGACGTGCTTCGCCGCGTCCACCTACGGCTAAGTTACCGCGTGTTTCTCCGTTTTGTGGAATACGCGCCAAGCAATATGGAATTACTTCGCCATCAACAACCAATACGCGCTTATCGCCTTGAGTGATCTCTGGAACATAATTTTGTACCATGGCAAAGCGACTGCCGTGCTCGGTTAATGTTTCACAAATTACACCAATGTTAGCATCGTCTGCTTTAACTCTAAAAATCGACGCGCCACCCATGCCATCAAGCGGTTTTAAAATAATGTCTTTATGCTGCGCTAAAAACTCACGAATTTGCTTTTGGCTGCGCGTTACTAAAGTGTCGGGCGTGTATTCGCTAAACCAAGCTGTAAACAGCTTTTCGTTTGCGTCGCGCAGGCTTTGTGGCTTGTTAACTATGAGTGTACCTGCTTGTTCGGCACGCTCTAAAATATAAGTTGCGTATATGTATTCGGTATCAAAAGGGGGATCTTTACGCATTAAAATAACGTCTAAATCGCCAAGTGCAATAGTGGTTTTTTGCTCAAGCTGGTACCAATTGTTTGGATCGTCAAAAACCTGTGCTTTTGCAGCTGTAGCATATGCCTGACCTTGGCGTAGTGAAAGATCATCCATTTCCATATAGTAAATTTCATAGCCACGTGCTTGCGCTTGCATCATCATTGCAAAACCAGTGTCTTTTTTAATATTAAATCCGCTAATAGGATCTGAAATAATGCCTAACTTAATTGCCATGCGCTGTGCCTTAATATGAATATTAATATATATATGTGGGTACTTTTAGTTATTTCAATTAGCTAAGTCGCCAAACTGCAGCTGTAATGCACTTAAAACAGTTAATGCTGCTGTTTCGGTGCGTAATACGCGCGGGCCTAAGCGAATATCTACAAAGTTTTGTTGCTTTGTTTGCGCCATTTCCTCATCAGTAAAGCCGCCTTCAGGGCCAACTAAAAAGCGTACGCCATCTTTTGGGACGGTAATTGTTTTGATACTGTGCTCGGCACGTGGATGCAAGGTGAGCTTAATTGCTGCACTTTGCTGTGCAAGCCATTGCTTTAGATCTACCGGCGGATGAACAACAGGTACAAAATTACGCCCAGATTGCTCTGCGGCGGCTATGGCTATTTTTTGCCATTGTTGGTGTTTTTTATCAAGTCGATCGCCCATTAATTTAACGCCGCAACGCTGACTAAAAATAGGGGTGATTTCGGTAATGCCCAGTTCCACCGATTTTTGAATGGTAAAATCCATTTTATCGCCACGCGATACGCATTGGCCTAAGTGAATTTTTAAGGGCGACTCTACATCATGAGTATTTAGCTGTTGTGGCATAACCACGACATTTTTTTTAGTCACCTCAATAATTTCACTAAGGTATTCACCGCCTTCACCATTAAAAATAGACACGTGCTCGCCTACTTTCATTCGCAATACTCGGCCAATATGCCCTGCAGCGTCGTCATCTAATGTAACGGGAGTGTTTAAGGCAATACTCGATGCCTGATAAATATGAGGAACTCGCATGTGGTGTCACTTATTGGTTAGTGCATAAAAGTTATATGCCGCTATGGTAAGTAAGCTGTGAGCTAGGTGCAATTATTTATTTTTATTAAATTGCTCATCAGTCTCTATTAGGTTTAGTGACGCTTGTGCTATATCGGTATGGCACGATAAGTGATTTGAATGCCCTGGGTCTGTTACTGGGCTAAACGAAAAGCCATTTTCGTCTTGGCTAACTAAAAAGCGACTTTTGTGTAGTGAGTTATAAATAAAGCGCTGTTTATCATCGCCAAGTAAGTAATCAACACGGTTAAATAATACGCCTTTAATTTTATGATGATCATGCAAGTAGGTAGCGAGCTCTGATACACTAATTTCATTTTCAAAGTCGCAATAGCAGTAATCTTTTATAAGTTCATCAAACATCATTTTTACTAACTGCCGGGTGTGGCTACCAGCTGCTATTAACCCGCTGGGTGATTGGCTCTGAGCATGATTAAAAGAGTACTCAGCAAATGCTCTGCTAAACTCATTATCTATATCAACTAACAGATAATTGGTTACATCAAATAGCATAAGGCCCCATTACACTTAAGCAAAGTGTTCACAAGCTGATTAAATATTATATTTAATCAGCTTGGTGTTAAATTGAAAACATACTAATAAGCAAATAACCTACAGCACAAAAAACCGCAAATTCGATACAAGCAATACCAATATTATCTTGATGATCAATTTCCAGCGAAGTATCGATATTTGGTAACGAAATCTTTTTTATTACATAAGTTAAACTGTAAAGTAGCACCCACATTACACCGCAATGCATCACGAGTGTAAATAAATTTTCGACCATCTTACCATTTTGAAACGCTGCGCTGGACAAACCAGCATACGCGGCCAGCGATAAACCAATTGATTTACCCGCGTAACGAATACCAATAGAGGTATTTTCAAGGCCAAAGTTACTTTGTAGTGATGCGCCTTGGTTAGCTTTGGCAAAGTGGTATTCACGTATTTTACTATCAAAAGCAAACATACCTTGTAGTACAAAAAAACTTACAAAGGCAATGAGTAAACTGCTAAAACCTTGAGTGTGAGTCCAAGTGTAAAGCCCTAAAGTAATAATACAGTTTGCAATTAACATACCTGAGTCGACCAGTGCGGCGCAGACATTTTGTTTTAAAATAGCGGCTTCTTCATTAAAGCGATGCAAAATCCATTTGCGATGAATTAAGTGACCTACTTTAATAAATAAAAATAATAAAACGATTAAAAAGATCACTTTTAATGGGTTCGATTGCGCTGTGCTTATGCTTATTTCATCAAATAAAAATGCTACTGAGGCAATCACCACCGATATTTCTGAGGCAAAACTAATCCCCATTGCAAAGTTATCATGCTGCGCTAACTCATCTTTAAGCGCTTGTTTTGCTTTTAGTTGAGTGGTTATTCTTAAGCTCATTATGATCACGCAAATAACAATAAAACTAATAGCAATCGCAAGTAAACTAGTGTTAGATAATGACAAATATGACATGGTTTTCCTAAGTAGTATTTACCTTAATAGGTTTTTAATCATTCTAGTACGGTTATTGATGATATAAAAGAGAGTATTGATGAGTAACGTAAAGCAACTTCCCATTCAATTACAAAAACTTGGCGAAATACGCTTCGAACAGCTTTATCCACAACAAAAGCAAGAATTAGCGCTGGTACGGTTATTAGCCTTGAGTGACTTTGCATGGCGCTGTTTAACATCGCAACCTGAGCTAAAAAACTGGTTATTATGTAACACCGAAATTAAAAATAGGGTGATTGCCGCTCCTTTTATTGACTTAGACCTAAATAATATTGATGAGCGCGATTGCCATAAGTTACTGCGGCAATACCGAGAAAAGTACTGGCTTAAAGTGGCTTTTTTAGATTTATGTTGCGACAACCCAATTGCCGACAGTATCAAGTATGTAAGCCAATTAGCAGATAACCTAATAGAAAGTGCAAATCAGTGGGCTTATACACAGGTGGCAAAAACCAATGGTGAGCCTTTAAATGAACAAGGTCAGCCATTGCCTTTAATGGTGTTAGGAATGGGTAAGCTTGGCGGACAAGAGCTAAATTACTCATCAGATATAGATCTTATTTTTGCCTATCCTCGCAATATTAAAACCCAAGGCGGGCGTCGCTCGCTCGAAGCCCAAGTGTTTTATACCAAAGTGGCGCAAAAGTTAATAACCGCACTTAATCAAGTGACCGTTGACGGCCAAGTATTTAGAGTAGATATGCGACTGCGACCTTTTGGTGAAAGTGGCCCGTTAGTTATGAGCTTTAATGCAATTGAAGATTATTACCAAGAGCAAGGCCGTGATTGGGAACGTTATGCCATGTTAAAAAGGCGCTTAATTGGCACGCCTAACATTTATTTTAGCGAGTTTAACCAGCTATTAAAGCCGTTTGTATATAGACGCTATATTGACTTTTCGGTGATTGAGTCGCTGCGAAAAATGAAGTTGATGATTGCTCAAGAAGTACGTCGTAAGCGCCTAACCAACAATATAAAACTAGGCGCAGGCGGAATACGAGAAGTTGAATTTATTGTACAAGCACTACAAATGGTACGTGGTGGGCGAGAGGCTAATTTGCAAACTCAATCATTATTACACGCCCTTAAAGAGCTTAGCTTAAGCCAAGTAATTGATGAGCTTGAAGCAAAAGATCTGCAAAAAAACTACTTATACCTGCGTAAAGTAGAGCAGTACCTACAAATATTTGATGACCAACAAACGCAAACCCTCCCGGATGAGGAGCTAAATCAGCAACGTTTAAACTATTTACTCAATCAGCCCGACTTTAGCGCTACGTTAAGCTATTTAGAGCATGTAATGGGGCAAATTCATAATGAGTTTAATCATGTAATAGGGGAGGAAACCGAGCCGCTAGATACTTGCGAAGGCGCATTTATTAGTACTTGGGATCATGGTGATGTGAGTTTTTTAAATGATCCCAGGGAAGATTGGCAAACACCACTACACGACTTTAAACAACGTATATCTAAAGCAAAAGTGGGTAATCGAGGGCGTAATATTCTTGATAAATTAATGCCGGTTTTACTCAAACAAATGAACGACTTTAATGCCACTGCCGAAACATTTAATGTTATTTGCCAAATACTCAATAAAATAATTTCGCGTACCGCCTATTTAGAGCTGTTATACGAAAACCCAGGTGCCTTAAAGCAGTTAGTATTATTGTGTTGTTATAGTAAATGGATAGGTGAGCATATTTCGCTTTACCCTATTTTGCTTGATGAGCTAATAGACCCCGCAGTACTTTATAAGCCAACACCTTTAAGCGCCTATAAAGACGAAATTAGGCAATATTTTTTACGTATTGAGCCCGACGACTTAGAAATGCAAATGGAGGCGTTACGACAGTTTAAACAAACGCATCAGTTACGAATTGCCGCTGCCGATGCCACCGATGTTATGGATGTAATGAAGGTGAGCGATCATTTAACGGCACTGGCGGAGGCTATTGTCGATCAGGCCGTTAATATTGCATGGCACAATTGTGTAAAACGCTTTGGTATGCCACCTAGTACTAACGACGAAAGCAAAGGTTTTGCGGTTATTGCCTATGGTAAAACCGGTGGCTTTGAAGTGGGTTATGACTCTGATTTAGATTTAGTCTTTGTACATAACCACGATGGCAGCAGCCAAACTAATGGTGTAAAGCCAATAGATTCAAGGCAATTTTATTTAAAATTGGCGCAACGTTTAATGCATTTATTTAATACCCGAACCGCTTCGGGGATTTTATATGAGCTTGATACACGACTACGCCCTGAAGGCGCATCGGGGTTACTGGCAATTAACCTAGAGAGCTTTAATCATTACCAACAAACACAGGCATGGACGTGGGAGCATCAAGCGCTAGTGCGAGCTAGGCTGATTTTAGGGCAAGCTGAATTTGTTGAGCGTTTTGCGCAAATTCGTAAAAATATACTGTGTCAGCCGCGCGATAAAAAAGTGCTCAAAGACGATGTAATAAAAATGCGTGAAAAAATGCGTGAACATTTAGCAACAGGAAATGAGCAGCAATTTGATTTAAAGCAAGATGTTGGCGCAATGACAGATATTGAATTTATTACTCAGTACTTAGTGCTAAATTATGCGCAACAATTTGAAGAGCTATGTGTGTATTCCGATAACGTCAGAATTTTAACTGATGCTGCAAAGCTTGGCTGCATTACCAAGGCGCAAAAGCAGCAATTAATTCAGGCGTATATTAATTACCGTTCGCGCTATCACGTGTTGAGTTTAGATCAGCAAGGGCGCTGCACAGAGCGTGCACAATTTAGTGATGACATTAAAAATGTAACTGCAATCTGGCAAACTGTGTTTGAATTAAGTTAACTTGAACTTTGGTTAAGCGCGCGTCACTTTGATACTCAGATGAGTATCAAAGTGCTAATTATTAAGTTCAAGTTTTAAGTTGTAAGCAGTTAGTGCGAACAAATTCAGAAGGTAGTTCAGTAATTACGGCCGCGCGCTGTTTATGACATAAGTAAGTGTATACTTCGTTTTCAAAGTCGTCGTTAATTGCACGCCCTACTTGATACAAGGTAGAAGTGAAATTGCTATCGACTCTAAAATGATCTTTAACGACGTAATCTTTACTTAAATACCAATATAACTCTATGCCTTCATTACTGGCATATTGCGATAACGCCTTTTTTAGTGTTGACCCGCTTTCAAAGCGTCGAGGCTCAATTTTACCTGTCCAGGTTTTTGGAATCGGTTCAATAATACGCATGCGCTCAGCTAAAACACGCTCGAGAGTTTGTTCTGGCTTTTTAAGCTGCAATACAAACTTACCTTGCTCGTTGCTCACTTTATTACGAATTGAAGAGTAAAACCGACTTAATCCTTGCGCCGCTGCATTGTTTGATTCTTTAAAATCAAATACTGGACCATCACCTAATAAAAAGTAGACTGCGAGAATTATTAGCCCCGCAGCCAGTGATAAATGTTTAATCCAGAACCACATAGTTGGTACTCATTTTTATTTTTATTATCTATTGTTATACCATTACTTTTAATAAAAAGAAGTGCTATTTTCATCGGGGCGTGTTTTAAAGCGGCGGTGTAGCCACATATATTGCTCAGGAGCGGCATTAATTGCTTGCTCTATACGTTGGTTAACACGAGTGACGTCGGCTCTGTTGTCGCCACTGGGGAAGTTTTCAAGTTCAGGTAATACTTCTAAGTGGTATTTACCGTGTTCGTCGCGACGACTAACTAAACTAACTGTTTCACAGTGTTTACTGGCTGCAAACATTAGCGTTCCTGTGGTTGTTGCTGTGTCTGGTACGGCAAAAAATGGCACAAATTCACAATGCTTACGACCATAATCTTGATCAGGTAAGTAGTAACATATTTTTTTGTTTTTAAGTGCTTTTAATAAACCTTTTACGTCTTTTCGGCCAATTAAATATTCGTTAGAGCGCAAGCGGCCATTGGTAGTAAAGTATTCCATAAGCGGATTGTTGTGCGGGCGATAAAAACCTAAGCCTTGGTATTTTAATCCCATTACACGGCTCGCCATTTCAAGATGCAAAATATGCGGAACTAGCATTAACACGCCTTTGCCCGACGCTTGAATGCGCTCAAAGTGCTCAAGCCCTTTTATTGAACCGTAAGCTTTTTGTACTCGCCACTTTGGCCACCACCATGCCATACCGGTTTCGACCATGGCCATTCCGGTATTTTCCATGTTTTTTAATACTAATGCTTGTTGGTCTGCTTCGCTCATATCTGGGAAGCAGTGTCTTATATTTACCTCAGCAATATGGCGGCGTCGCTTCATATATTTATGCACTAATCGGCCAAGCTGCTTGCCCATTGCTAGTTGTAGCTTTTGTGGTAGCCACGAAATTAAATATAAAAAGAAAACACCCACCCAAGTTAACCAGTAACGAGGACCCAAAAAAGATATTTTAAAAGGAGATGAGGTAACCACAAAAAAATTCTCTAATAATAAAAACGCTAGTTTAACGCTAAGCGCTATAAAACACAAAAAGCCAGCAAAATGCTGGCCTTTAATTAAAACCGTCAACCTATTTCAGGACGGGACACTAAGTTGTGTTAAATTGCGTTTAAACCTTTATTAATCGCCATTAAGTCAGCATTTGTCAGTGTTCCTGTTGCTTGCTTTAAGCGCAGCGTAGATACCACGTAGCGATAGCGAACATTGGCAAGGTTGCGTTTTGCATTGTACAAGTTTTGTGTGCTAACAAGTACATCAACAATAGTACGAGTACCTACTTCAAAACCTGCTTCAGTTGCTTTAAGTGCACTTTCGGCAGATATAACCGCTTGCTCTAGCGCTCTAAAGGTCGCTATATCTGAAACCACTTGATTATAAGAAGTAATAACTGTGCGTGTAACTGCGCGATAGTTAGTTTCGTAATCTTGGCTTGCAGCGACGTAAAATGCACGTGCTTGATTAGTTGCAGCAACCGTGGCACCACCTGAGTAAAGAGGCACACTAAAGTTGATACCTATAGTGGTCGAATCGGCACGAGGTTGGTTATCAAAACTTGCACCGTTTATGTCGCGATTGGTTAAAGAATCACCGTAACGCGCATCAAGTGTTAATTTTGGGTAGTGGCCTGCTTTCGCTAGCTCAATTTGATCTTTAGCTATATCAACTGTGACTTTTGCTACTTGTAAATTTAAGTTCTTTTCTTCAGCCACTTTAACTAAGTCGCTAGAGGGTTTATTTGGCTTTACAGTTGAAAATGTTTCGGTATTTAAAACGTCAAGTTTTGCGTGGTACTTACCTGTTATTTCGCGCAGTAGTTCACGTGCTGTTTCTACGGCATTACCGGCAACAATTTCTTGTGCTACTGAGTTATCAAACTGAGCTTGGGCTTCGTGTACGTCGGTAATAGCAGTTAGGCCTACCGCGTAGCGTTGCTTTGTTTGCTCTAATTGGCGTTCAATAGCGCGCTTTTCAGCTTTAACAAATTCAAGGCTATCGATAGCACTTAATACATTAAAGTAACCATCGGCAACACGTACTATTAAATCTTGCTTAGCAAAATCGTACTGTGCACTGGCTTGTAAAGCTTGTTTATCAGCAATACCTAGGTTATTCCATGCGCCTAAATCAAACAGTGTTTGGCTTAAGCTAACACCACGAGTGAATTGGTCAGTATCGCTTTCTAGTTTAACTTGGTTGAAGGTACTTTCATCAACTTGAAAAGAGGTAGAGTCACTTTTTTCGTAGCCTAAGCTTAAACCTATTTGAGGTAATAATGCGCTCATCGCACGATCACTTTGATAAGATTGTGCATCCGCTTGGGCTTTTGCCTTTAACACGGTAGGATCGTTTGCTGTCGCAATTTCAAAAACTTGCAGTAAATCTTCAGCGTGAGCAGCTGTAGCGCCAATTGCGCATGATAAACTAACCAGCGCCGCAAGGATGTTCTTTTTCATGTGTGGTTCGGTCCTTAGACAAATTTTATACTATTGGGCATGTTAACCTGTTTTGGCTCATAACTAAAAAAAAAATGAGTAAAACAATGTTTGTAAGTGTAACAGAATATATTAATCCACTTTAGTTTATTAAAATAAGTAAGAGGTAGTTATATGACCAATAAAAAGTTGATCGAATTTACTCACCAAGATGTGAGATTAAAACCTATTACTAACCTTTACGATGGTTTTTTTAAAATTAACTTATATCAATTTGAACATGCATTATTTGCCGGTGGCGAGTCGCAACTCATTAGCCGTGAAATTTTAGAACGCGGCGATGCTATTGCCGTGCTGCCTTACGACCCTGTAACCGATACAGTGTTATTAATAGAGCAAATACGCATTGGTGCAATAAAAAGCAAACATTCGCCATGGCTGTTAGAATGTATTGCAGGTATGACCGATGGCAGTGAGGATTATGCAGCGGTAGTAAAAAAAGAAGCCTATGAAGAAGCCGGACTTAATTTAACCGAGCTCGAGTTTATGCTTTCGTATCTTTCAAGCCCCGGCGGCACTACTGAGCGGTTACATTTATATTTAGCCCGCGCCGATTTAAGCCAAGTAAACAGCGGAGTTTACGGTTTAGAAACGGAAGGGGAGGATATTAAAACCCATATATTAACACTAGATGATGCACTGGCACGGCTTAATAGTGGGGAAATAGACAATGCTGCAACGGTTATTTGTTTGCAATGGTTAGCGCTCAATCGTGATGGTATGATCAACAAGTGGGCATAAATTTTATACATAAATAGTAATTTATAAATTGTAATGGCGGTACTTTGACAGCACTTTTAGCAACCCAAAGATATATTCAAAACCTTCCAAAGTATTTAACACTTTGCGAGCATAATTACGTGCGGCTTTTAAAGTTATTACCAAGCGAGCAAACTAAACAGAGTATTCGCGAGGTAAAGTTGGGTAACAGTGAGTTTGCTGTAAAAATAGATGACATGGCTAAATACACTATGGATGTGTCAATTAAACAGCTATCAGGAATGGTAAAAGGCATTACCCCATTATACTTAACCGTTAGGCTTTATAATGATGCGAAAGTGGCCGAAATTATTCATCACGACTATCATCAGCGCATAAAACCTTCTTACGGTTATCCTAATCCTAAAATGCATCAAAAAGATGAAAAATATCAGCTTAACGCCTTTTTATATGATTGGCTGGTGGCGTGTGTTGAGCATGGCCAAGCCACGCTAAATTGGGATGTAAATAATGGCTTGGTTTGATGATACTTATACTTTTAATAAGCCATCTTTACGTATTGCTCATGTTACAGATTGCCATTTATTTGCCGATAGAAATGCTGAGTACTTTGGGGTAAATACAGCCACATATTTTCAACAAGCGCTTGAACATATGGCGTTACAACAACTAGATGCAGTGGTATTTGGCGGTGATTTAACACAAGATCATAGTATGGAATCTTACTTATTATTTAGTGAGCTTATAAACAACAGTACACTTACTTGCCCAGTATTTTGGCTACCAGGTAATCATGACGAAATTGCCTTGCTTGAGCAAATCAGTGGTGGACAAATAAAAGCGGCAAAACGCTTAGTGGCTAATAACCTAACTAATAATCTAACCAATAACGCAAGCACTGATATTGAGCTACTACTTATTAACTCCAAAGGACTCACTCCAGCCGGTTGGGTGACAAGTGAGCATTTAAATGAAATATCCGATTGTTTAGCGCAGCCAGTTAGCAAGCAGCTAGTATTTTGCCATCATAATCCGCTGCCAATAAACGGTTATTTAGATAAACACATGCTTGAAAATGGCCCGCAACTATTAAATACGCTGGTTAATAATGGCAATGTTGCTGCGCTTATTCATGGTCATGTGCATAATGATTATACGCAAGGTTTTAGAGAGCTTGATATTTACGCTACGCCTGCAAGCTCAGTGCAATTTACTAAGCACAGTAAAGCGTGGCAACAGCAAAATAATGGCCCAGCTTATAGAATGCTTTATATAAACTCATCGCAAGGGCAAGTGCATATAAATACGGACGTGATATGGTTAAACGCGTAATTTATATTCACGGTTTTAATAGTTCTGAAAAATCATATAAAGCTGTGCGCTTTGGTGAGCTTATGGCACACTATGATGTTGACTATTATGTACCGCGTTTAAACCACGAACCTCTGCAAGCTATTATCGAGTTAGAGCAGTTAATCACACCTAATACCGCGTTATTAGGTAGTTCATTAGGCGGTTTTTTTGCCACCTATTTATCGCAGCGTTATCATATTCCTGCGGTGGTTATTAACCCAGCGGTAGCACCGGGCAATTTATTACAGCCTTTACTTGGGGCAAATTATAATCCGTATCAAGATTATAATTATGAACTAAATAACCGTCATATAGATGCTTTAAAAGTATTAACATTGAGCGAGTTAAAGCACCCTGAGTTGTTGTACTTGTTGCAACAAACGGGTGATGAAGTGTTAAATTTTCAACACGCAGTAAATTATTATTCACACTGTAAGCAATTAATAGAATTTGGTGGTGATCACAGCTTTATTGGCTTTGAGCGCACTATTGCAAGCATTGTCGATTTTCTTAAATTAAATAAAACTAGTTAGCGCATATAAAGATAAAAATTATGAGTCAGCAAAATTATAACGCCGAAGCTATTGAAGTACTCAATGGGTTAGATCCGGTAAAACGCCGCCCCGGTATGTATACAGATACCTCGCGGCCAAATCATTTAGGCCAAGAAGTTATCGATAATAGTGTCGATGAAGCAATGGCCGGCCATGCCACTCGAATAGATGTGATCTTACACGAAGATAACTCGCTCGAAGTGAGTGACGATGGCCGTGGTATGCCTATTGATATTCACCCTGAGGAAGGTATTCCGGGGGTTGAGCTGATATTTACCAAACTGCATGCTGGTGGTAAGTTTTCTAACAAAAACTATCAGTTTTCTGGTGGTTTACACGGCGTAGGTATTTCGGTTGTAAATGCGTTATCAACCCGTGTAGAAGTAACCGTTAGACGAGATGCCCAGCAATATAGAATGGCATTTGAAAATGGCGAAAAAGTTGAAGACTTAAGCGTAATTGGCGTGGTTGGTAAGCGCAATACCGGTACCACAGTACGCTTTTGGCCAGACGTTAGTTACTTTGATTCGCCCAACTATTCAATCACTAAACTTAATCACTTATTAAAAGCCAAAGCCGTGTTATGCCCAGGCTTACGCATTAAGTTTGTTAATAAGCAAACTAAAGAAACCCAAGAATGGTTTTACGAAACGGGTTTAAAAGATTACTTAATTGAAGCCATTAAAGGCTACGAAACATTACCAGATGTGCCCTTTGTAGGTGAGTTTTCAAGCTCAATTGAAGGTGCTGACTGGGCATTGATTTGGCTACCTGAAGGGGGCGAGTCAATAGCCGAAAGTTACGTAAACTTAATACCTACCGCACAAGGCGGTACTCATGTAAACGGTTTGCGCCAAGGTTTACTTGAGGCAATGCGTGAGTTTTGTGAGTTTAGAAATTTATTGCCACGAGGTGTAAAACTCACCCCAGATGATATTTGGGAGCGTTGTAGCTATGTGCTTTCAGTTAAAATGCAAGATCCGCAGTTTGCCGGTCAAACTAAAGAAAAGTTATCGTCGCGCTCATGTGCGGCATTTGTATCGGGCGTAGTAAAAGACTCCTTTAGTTTATGGCTAAACGAGCATACCGATATTGCAGAGCAACTCTCTGAATTGTGTATTTCTAATGCGCAGCGACGTTTACGTGCTGCTAAAAAAGTGATCCGTAAACGCGTAACCGCAGGGCCTGCACTTCCGGGCAAATTAACCGATTGTAGTGCCGCAGATAACGATCGCACCGAGCTATTTTTAGTGGAAGGTGACTCGGCAGGTGGCTCGGCTAAGCAAGCGCGAGATCGTGAGTTTCAAGCAATAATGCCGCTGCGTGGTAAAATATTAAATACCTGGGAAGTTGATTCGGGGCAAATATTAGCATCGCAAGAGGTGCACGATATTTCGGTGGCATTAGGTATAGACCCAGATTCAGACGATTTAACAGCGCTGCGCTATAATAAAATATGTATATTAGCCGATGCTGACTCGGATGGGTTACACATAGCTACCCTATTGTGCGCCTTATTTGTGCGCCACTTTAAGCCACTAGTAAAAGCAGGGCATGTGTATGTTGCTATGCCACCACTTTTTAGAATCGATATTGGTAAAGATGTTTATTACGCACTAGATGAAGACGAAAAAACCGGTATTTTAGCGCGCATTGAAGCTGAGAAAAAACGCGGTAAAGTAAACGTACAGCGATTTAAAGGCTTGGGTGAAATGAACCCGTTGCAACTGCGTGAAACTACTATGGATCCAAATACCCGGCGTTTAGTGCAACTCACCTTGGATGAAGAAGAATTAACCATGGAAATGATGGATATGTTACTGGCTAAAAAGCGCTCTGCAGATAGGCGTCAATGGCTAGAGGATCACGGTAACAAGGCACAAGTTTAATTAGCGTCTGCGTTTAAATAAACAAGGAGAATATATGAATACGGTACTAAAAATAGTGCTATTACTAGGTTTAACTAGCAATACCGTAATGGCTAAAAATATATTAGATAAACTCACGGTAGCCCCGGGGTTTGAGCTTAGCTTATTTGCCAGTGATGTTGAAAATGCACGGCAAGTTGTAGTATCAAAAAAAGGCATAGTATATGTTGGCTCGCGCAAAGCAGGCAATGTATATGCACTTATTGATCATAACAGCGATGGCGTAGCAGATAAAAAAATGCTGGTTGCAGAGGGCTTAAATATGCCTTCAGGTTTAGCAATGAAAGATGGCGATTTATATGTTGGTGAAGTACACCGCATCATTCGTTTTAAAAATATTGATACGCAATTAAAAAACCCACAGTTTGAGGTGCTTTACGATGCGCTGCCATCAGAGCGCCATCATGGTTGGAAATTTTTACGCTTTGCCCCAACTGGCGAGCTAATAATTCCGGTTGGTGTACCTTGTAATATTTGCGCTGAAGACGAGCGTTTTGGCCGTATTTTTGCGTTAAACGTAGAAACCAAGCAAATTACTACACTGGCGCAAGGCGTACGTAACTCAGTAGGGTTTGACTTTCACCCTAGCACACAAGCGTTATGGTTTAGCGACAATGGTCGCGACATGATGGGGGATGACATCCCGCCAGATGAGTTAAATAGAGTCACTAAAGAGGGCGAGCATTTTGGTTTTCCGTATGTTCACGCAGGCGCGATTATTGACCCTGAATTTGGAAAAGGTAAAAAAATTGCCGACTATACCTCACCTGCACTAGCCTTACCGGCGCATGTAGCGCCTTTGGGTATTCATTTTTATAACGGTAAGCAATTTCCAGCAAGCTATAAGCAGCAGTTATTTGTTGCTGAACATGGCTCGTGGAACCGTTCTAAAAAGTCAGGTTATAAAGTGGCATTAGCGAGCATTGAGCAAGGCCGTGTAACTAAATATACGCCATTTATTACAGGCTTTATGCAAGACGAAACAACATATGGACGCCCTGTTGCATTTGCAGAATTAGGTGACGGCAGTCTATTGGTAAGCGATGATTACGCCAATGTGATCTACCGTGTAAGCTATAAGAAAAACTAGGTAAGCTTTAATGAGTGATACAGATACCTTGCTAATGCAAGGAATTGAGCAACAAACAATGGGTCGTTTTACCGAAGACGCCTACTTAAACTATTCTATGTACGTAATTATGGATAGGGCATTACCCCATGTGGGCGATGGCTTAAAACCAGTACAGCGACGTATTATTTATGCTATGAGCGAGCTGGGGTTATCGGCTAATGCCAAGTATAAAAAATCAGCCCGTACCGTAGGTGACGTACTAGGTAAATACCATCCCCATGGTGATAGTGCCTGTTATGAAGCCATGGTATTAATGGCGCAGCCGTTTTCTTATCGTTATCCATTGGTTGACGGGCAAGGAAACTGGGGCGCGGCCGACGATCCTAAATCGTTTGCGGCAATGCGTTATACCGAAGCACGTTTATCTAAGTTCTCTGAAATACTCCTCAAAGAGCTAGGCCAAGGGACGGTAGATTGGACGCCAAACTTTGACGGCACCATGGATGAGCCTGTGGTACTGCCATCGCGTTTACCGCATATATTACTCAATGGTATAACGGGTATTGCAGTTGGTATGGCAACCGATATTCCGCCTCATAATGTGCGTGAAGTAGCCAGTGCCTGTTGCTTATTACTTGATAAACCAAAAACTGAGCTTGAAGAATTACTCACCTTGGTACATGCGCCAGATTACCCTACAGACGCAGAAATAATTACCCCAAAAGCCGATATTCACAAAATATATAAAACTGGGCGTGGTTCAATCAAAATGCGTGCTGTTTATACGCAAGAACAGGGTGATATAGTTATTACCGCACTGCCACATCAGTGCTCTGGTGGTAAAGTACTGGAGCAAATTGCAGCGCAAATGAACGCTAAAAAGCTGCCAATGGTAGCCGATTTACGCGATGAGTCAGATCACGAAAATCCGACTCGTATCGTCATTATTCCGCGTTCAAATCGCATTAAAGCTGAGCCATTAATGGCGCACTTATTTGCCACCACAGATCTAGAAAAAAGCTATCGTGTAAACTTAAATATGCTTGGCCTAGATGGGCGTCCGCAAGTTAAAAATTTACTGACTATTTTAACCGAGTGGTTAGTGTTTAGACGCGAAACAGTACGTCGACGTCTACAATATCGTTTAGATAAAGTGTTAGCGCGTTTACATATTTTAGAAGGCTTATTAGCAGCCTTTTTAAATATTGACGAAGTGATTGAAATTATTCGCAGCGAAGATAAACCAAAGCCAGTATTAATGGAGCGCTTTGATTTAACAGACATACAAGCAGAAGCTATTTTAGAGCTAAAACTTCGTCATTTAGCTAAGTTAGAAGAATTTAAAATACGTGGTGAGCAAGATGAACTCGCTAAAGAGCGTGATAAATTGCAGCAAACGCTAGGCTCAGATCGTCGTATGTCAACGTTGCTTAAAAAAGAAATTCAAGAAGCGGCTGAAATATATGGCGACGACCGTCGCTCGCCAGTTGTTGAACGCCTAGAAGCAAAAGCGTTAAATGAAAAAGATTTAATCCCATCAGAGTCGGTCACTGTGGTGCTTTCAGACAAGGGCTGGGCACGCGTTGGCAAAGGACATGATTTAGATGTGCAAGGGTTAAGTTATCGAGCCGGTGATGCTTATAGAGCCTCAGCTCGGGGTAAGAGTAATCAGCCCGCCGTGTTTTTAGATTCAGCAGGACGAGCGTTTGCAACCGATGCGCATAGCCTGCCCTCAGCACGTAGCCAAGGTGAGCCCATGACAGGGCGTTTTAACCTTAGTGCAGGCGCTAACTTTGAGCACGTAGTAATGGGTGAAGATAACCAAGTATTACTTATGGCATCAGACGCAGGTTATGGCTTTATTACTGACTTTAAAGACTTAGTGAGTAAAAACAAAAACGGCAAAGCATTGGTGAGCGTACCTAAAGGCGGTTTATTACTGTCGCCAATTAGGGTTAACGAGGTCGCTAGTGATTATTGTATGGCCATTTCCAACGAAGGGCGGATGTTGTTATTTCCGCTGCGCGACTTACCAAAATTAGGTAAAGGTAAAGGTAATAAAATAATTTCTATTCCGGGGGCTAAAGTACAAGCCCGCGAAGAGTTTGTAAAAGTATTAGCAGTAGTGCCTGAGGGCAGTAGTGTAACGCTGCATGCAGGTAAGCGAAAACTAACGCTTAAACCAAGTGATTTAGAGCATTATTATGGCGAGCGAGGGCGTAGGGGTAATAAACTACCACGAGGCCTACAAAGAGTAGATGAAGCTGTTGTAGAGTTTAGCCCGCAAAACGACGAGCCAATTGAAAATGCTATTGATGAGTAGCGATTAATTCACATTCGCTCATATTAAACGGCTTGCTTATGCAGGCCATTTTTTTGTTATAAATTTAGTTTGTTATAAAATTGAGCGTACACTTGTGCGCTATTTTCTCGTGTAGATCATAAAATAACGTTATAATAGCCGCTGGCTTAACGCGATTATATTTGGAGACGCTCTGTTGCTTGCTGTTATACGTATTTTTATTATGCTGTTGTTTATATTATTAAGTTGTATTTTTGGGTTACTGTTATCAATAGTGAGGCCATTTCATCCTAATAATGTGCATATTATAGCGAGCTGGTTTGGCTCAGTAGCAAAAATGCTGGGCGTTAAAGTTGTACGAAAGTACCATCCGGATAGCGTAAATCTTGGTCCTGCGGTTTATGTGGCAAATCATCAAAATAGTTATGACTTATTTACTATTCCTGCAATGGTGCCTAAAAACTGCGTGAGCGTAGGTAAAAAAAGCTTAAAGTGGGTGCCATTTTTTGGTCAGTTGTATTGGCTTTCGGGGAATATTTTAATTGATCGTACAAACCGCTCAAAAGCTGCGGGAACTATTTCTAAAGCCGCTGAAAAAATAAAGAAAAATGGCTTATCAGTATGGATGTTTGCAGAAGGTACACGCAGTTACGGACGCGGTTTATTACCTTTAAAAACAGGCGCATTTCATACCGCTTTAAGTGCGCAAGTACCCATAGTGCCCGTATGTATGAGCACAACGCATAAAACCATTAAACTAAATCGTTGGGATAATGGTACAATTTATATTGAAATGTTAGCCCCCATATCGCTTGATAAAAACATCAGCGCGCGCGAGCACGCTAAAAGTGTGCACAGTATTATGGCTGCTAAAATAACTGAATTAGATGCTCAAGTGAGAGAAAATTAATGGAAAACTGGCGTGAAATAAGTGAAGACATCGTATCTTCATTACTCGAAGATGGTTCAGACCCTGAAATACTTTACGAAGTAGAACATCACTTTGTATGTGAAGACTTCCCTAAGTTAGAGCAGGCCGCATTAGCCGCTTTTAAATTAGGCTACGATGTAGAAGAGCCAGCAGAGCTTGAGCTTGAAGACGGTGCAAAAATTTGGAGTTTTGACATAGTTGTAGAGTCAGAGCTTGATGTTGACGTAATAATGGAAGACGTTGATAAGCTGGCAGCACTTGCTGTTGAATGCGAAGTAGAATACGACGGTTGGGGCACTTACTTTCAAGAGTAATTAGCTGACTGTTATAAAAAAGGCGAACATTATAAAATGTTCGCCTTTTTTGTATTGGTATAATCTCTACAAACTGTATTAGATCGTTAGTGAGCTATATTTTTACAGTGCTAACTTGGATGGCGGACTTTCCGATTATTCGATTCGTGTTTTTACCAGTTCGTTGATGAATAGCTATAAAGTATTCTATAGGGTACTTTATTTTAGAAAGCTGCTCTTCAGAAGGAGAGTGCGCCTTATCTAATATGGTTGGCCATACTATAGATTTTTCGCCTTTGGCTTTATTCAACTCACAAGGTGATTTTTTACCATTTGATATTGAGATTGTTGTGCCATCTAAAGCTAAAAATTGTACAGAGCAATTATATAAATTGTTCGCATCTACATATTCAGATATTTCATAATCAAAAGATATTTCTAGCTTATGCTGCCTTTCATTTAAATTATGAGTTTCGTTAATTTTAAGCTTTGATATTACAGCTTCACTAACGTCAAAATCTGAATAATTTGTTGATGCACAGCCTGCTAAAGCTAATAAAGCAATTGAAATTCCGAGTTTTCTCATTATTTTTCCTTAAAATATAAAGCAACCAGATGTTGCAGTTTAGTGTTTTAAATATTCACGTTTAATCAGTATTAAGTTATATCAACAAGTGCCTTTAATTCTGAGTTTATTTTAACCTTAACCGGAATTTTAGTCGGGTTAGTTATGGAAGGCTTATATTGTTGTATTGGCATTTTATCTAATATTTTTTGTGTCATCCAATCATTAGGTATGGAGTCAATTAACTCTCTACTAACCAAAGTTCCGTTAGAATCAATAGTAATAAAAAAAGATGCTTTACCCATTCCTTTAGGTATCCACTTTGGACGCCCAGGTAAGAAAACTACCTTAGATGTTTTAGCAACCCAATATTGGTTCAAATCAGCTACATCAATCACTACAATATCGTTATTAAAAGTTGGCTTTTTAACCGATCTACAACTTAATAAGGTCAAAGACGCAAAAATAAACCACAGTACTAATTTGGTCACACAATAACTCCTAAAGCGGTCACTTGCTTAAAGGCATTATAGAGAAAGACTAGGAGGCAATACTATCAGAGCTTCCTAGTTATTATTTCCTATATTAGTAACAAATAGTTAAGAGTTTTGCTAGTTTATTGTAATTAAATTGTTGCTTTATTTTGGTGTGGTTTGTTTTTAGGAGAATATAGAGGGTTTTATATTTGAATTTTTTTGCGTGTTTAGAGCCGCATCAGATTTTTATTGCATAAAAACCTGATGCGGCTCACCTTAAATTACCTAGCGTATTTATAAGCTATCTTTGCTTGTTGCTTTACCCGCAGCGCGTTACTTTCACTGAATAATTAATTTATACTGTTACAGCCATTTTTTATTTTTAAAGTACACGCCAATACTGCCGGTAAGTACAACTAAAAACACGACGAATAAAGTGAACGCATAAGGGCTTTCTGTGCCAGGTATGCCGCCTACGTTTACGCCTAATAAGCCGGTTAAAAAGCCCAGTGGCAAAAATAATGCAGCCACCACCGACATAACATACATACGCTGATTTAGCTGCTCAGATACTTGGTTAGTGACTGTTTGTTGAATAATTTGCGCCCGCTCTATTGAGCTGTCTAATTCTTCAAGGTAACGAGTTAGTAAATTAGTGGTTTCATTAAGCTTAGCTTTATCCTCATCGAAGAGCCATGAATAGTGATGATTTACCATGCTAATAAGCGCTTCTTTTTGTGGCTTTAAATAGCGTTTTAAAGCAATAGTTTGCCGACGTAATTGCGACAAACCTTGATTATCAAACTTTTTGCTTGGCTCATCTATTTCTTCTTCAAATTCATCTAGGGTTTCATCTAAAGCATCAATAACACTTTCCATACGGGAAGTGAGTTTTTGGGTGATAGTGCAGACGAGTTCAGAAATACTGCGCGGACCGGTATTGTTACTAAATGAAGCTAAAATATCTTGAATAGATAGTAAGCGACGCTTTCGGGTAGTAATAACAATATCATCGTTAATAAAAAGGCGAATTGAAACCATGTCTTCAGGGCTTTGTGCCGGATTTAAATTAATACCGCGTAAAAATAACATATGGCCGTTTGTAGCAGAGGTGATACGTGGACGAGTTTCGTCTGCAGTTAGCGACTCTAATTCGTAGTCGGTTAAAAATTCACAGCCTTTTAGCCAAGTGACAACGTCAGCTTGGCTATAATCCATGTGCACCCAAAGCTTGCCTTGCTCTGGTTGCCAATTATGTAGTTCGGCGCTGTTTTCTATAGTGCGCGCACCGCCTTGCTCATCAAGTACAAGGGCGTGAAGTAAGCCATTAATCATAATAATTTCTCATAGATGGTGTGTTTTTAATACCGTTTACTATAGTGTATTTACTTTAGTAAATTAAACTTATCTTTCTTTTTTAAGAAGTTAAATTTATTTAGCGCTTCGAACAAGGGGGTTTTTGGCCCTTAAAGTTGACTAGTTTGTTACGCTTATATTGTTAAACTAGTCGGCTATAAAGATCAATCAAATCAATTTGTCGACTTGATAAATTTATTTTGTTGGTGTTTTTTTTCCGGTAGCGTATAAGACACTTTTTTATTAAGGGCACATTTATGACAGCAAAGATTACCGTTGGTTGGCGTGAGTGGTTGAGTTTACCAGAGCTAGGCATCGAGAAAGTAAAAGCAAAAATTGATACCGGTGCCCGCACCTCATGTATTCATGCACTTAATATAGAAGAGTATGAAGTTGATGGCGAAAAGTGGGTTAAATTTATTACCCAGCCATTGCAAGAAGATGAAGAAACACAAGTTGTTTGCAATGCAAAAGTTAAAAAGAAGAAGCACGTAACCAGCTCTGGCGGGCAAAAAGAGTTACGTTACTTTATAGAAACAACATTGCATGCGGGTAAATATAGCTGGCCTATAGAAATTACCTTAACTAGCCGCGCAACAATGAAGTTTAGAATGTTACTCGGGCGTACAGCCATGGAAAATCGTATAGTCGTTGACCCGGCTTTATCTCATTTATTATAAGGATGTATTAACTTTTAGAGGGACTAAGCTTCTAAAATAATACGTACTTATTTAAGGTTTAAATTATGAAAATTGGTATTTTATCTCGCAACAAAAAATTGTATTCAACGCGTCGTTTAATTGAGGCGGCTGAAGCTCGTGGTCACGAAGTTAAAGTAGTAGATGCACTGCGTTGTTATATGAATATAAACTCTGAGCTACCAGAAATTCACTATCGTGGTGAAAACTTAAAAGGCTTTGATGCAGTTATTCCGCGTATTGGCGCATCAGTTACGTTTTACGGCTGTTCGGTGCTGCGTCAATTTGAAATGATGGGCGTGTATCCAGTAAACGAGTCGGTTGCTATTTCTCGCTCTCGCGATAAGTTGCGCTCATTACAGCTTTTATCTCGTAAAGGTGTAGGTATGCCAGTGACTGGTTTTGCTAGTAAACCAGATGATGTAAAAGACTTGCTCGAAATGGTAGGCGGTGCGCCGGTAGTAATTAAACTACTAGAAGGCACGCAAGGTATTGGTGTGGTATTGGCTGAAACGCGTAAAGCGGCTGAGAGTGTTATTGAAGCATTTATGGGCTTAAAAGCTAACATTATGGTGCAAGAATACATTAAAGAAGCCGGTGGTGCTGACATCCGTTGTTTTGTTTTAGGTGACAAAGTGATTGCAGCAATGAAACGCCAAGCACAAGAAGGTGAGTTCCGCTCAAACCTTCACCGTGGTGGTAGCGCTACATTAGTGCGTATTACGCCAGAAGAACGTAAAACAGCCGTTGCAGCTGCTAAAGCGATGGGCTTAAATGTAGCCGGTGTTGATTTACTTCGCTCATCACGTGGTCCTTTAGTGATGGAAGTTAACTCATCACCAGGCCTTGAGGGCATTGAAATAGCAACAGGTAAAGATATTGCAGGCATGGTGATTGATTTCATTGAAAAAACAGCATCAAGTAAAGGAACAGCAACTCGTGGCAAAGGTTAAAATTAACCGTTCTTTTACCTTATTAGGTGAAAGTGTTGGCGTAGGCGAGCGTAAAACGCTGGCCTTAGAAGCGGCAAAACTTTATACCCACTCTCCACTTAATATTCCAATTGAAGTGGTTAATGGTGTTATGGAAGGGCCGGTACTTATGGTGTGTGCGGCTATTCATGGCGATGAGCTCAATGGCGTAGAAGTGGTGCGGCAATTACTTGCTAAAATAGATCCTAACCAGTTGCGCGGCACGCTGATTGCGGTGCCGATTGTAAATGTGTTTGGCTTTATACATAAGTCGCGCTACTTACCTGATAGACGCGATATGAACCGCAGTTTTCCGGGTTCAGAGCGTGGCTCGCTGGCTGGTCGTATGGCGTATATGTTTTTTAATCAAGTGGCAGTACATTGTACCCATATTATTGATTTACATACCGGAGCTATTCACCGCACTAACTTACCGCAAATACGCGCTAATTTAGCCGATGAAGCCACCGCACAAATGGCTAAAGCATTTGGTACACCCGCAGTGATAGATGCCTCGTTACGTAATGGCTCACTGCGCAGCGAAGCCGCTAACTTAGGGATCCCGGTTATTACTTATGAAGCCGGTGAAGCACTGCGTTTTGACCCATTTGCGATTGCTGCAGGTGTACAAGGCGTTGACTATGTTATGCGCCATTTAAAAATGATCCGTGGTAAGCGTCCTAGAAAGCTTCCTGAGCCTATTATAGCCAGCTCTACAAGTTGGGTGCGTGCTAATGTAGATGGCATTGTGCGTGCGCAGGTATCGCTTGGAGAGCGTGTTACTAAGGGACAAGTGCTTGCTTATATTAGCAGCCCACTTGGCGACTCTGAACTTGAGTTACCAGCACCACGCAGTGGAATTATTATTGGCCAGCAAACTATGCCATTAGTAAATGAGGGTGATGCAGTGTTTCATATTGCATATTTTGCTCATGCAAATAGCTTGGTTGAACAACAACTTGGCACTTTTATTGATGAAATAAATGATTTAGATGATGAGCTTAAAACAGCTGAGTTAAATAACTAGTTGTAATAGTAAGCTACTAAATGTTGGTAGAATAAATTGTAAAGCCGTTTTAGTTAACCCAGTTGGGATAACAAAACGGCTTTTTTATTGCTATTTATTTGGCTTTTTGGGGCCAATAATACGCCTAATTACCGGGGCTTTTGTTGGCTTAGGCTCTTTGTTTAAAACCAGCACCGGACGAGTTACAAATAAGTTATTGGGGTATATAACTCTATGCCCGTCAATGTGCTCAAGCACTACATTCATTAAGCCCATTTCTATAATGCGCCCTTCAATACTATTTGCGCCATCAACAATACGTACCCAATAGCCAACGCGGCAGTCATTTTGAATAAACATCAGTAAAAAAGCGGTAAGATTACTCAGTAATGACCAAGCGGCAAACAGTGCAACACCTAACATAGCAAATAGCGACGAACCTAGTACTAGGAGTCCGCGTAGCTCAATACCCCAAAATACCAGCACTAAACATAACATCACAAATGCGAGGATAATCTTAAGTAATAGCTCAGCACGATATTTTCGGTGTAGGTCTATTTTCCCTTTAATAGCTTTTTCGAGAAGCTTTTTAGTACCTTTTAACAGTATCGGAAAAAGTAATAACGCAATAAGGGTAACGACCAGTTTATATTGGGTGCCAAGCAGAGCTAACAATTCCAAAGTTATAGTCTCACAATAATTATATATGCCCAGTTTAACGCTTTAGGGTGCGACGAAATAGCCATTTAAAAAGAATTTTTAACATTTACCAGCCACTGTACCGAATCTACGCCATCGGCACTATCTAGCGGTGCAGCTATATCTATATGGATCATGGTGCCGGCATTAGCACGGCTTGGTGCTAAGCGCAGGCCTATACCTACATTTTTAAGAACGCGGCTATCTTCAATATTGTTTGGGGTGTTAGACCATGCTCGGCCAACATCAAGAAAAGCAGCGCCGCCTACTTTAAATAATTGCAGCAAATCATATTCCCAATAGTAGCGCTTTTCTAAACTCACTAAAAAGCTGCGATCTCCATGCTGATAATCCATAGGATAGCCACGTAGGCCGGTTTCGCCGCCGAGTGTAAGTTGTTTATCGTTAGTGAGGTTTTTAGCGTACTGCACCCGAGCTTTTACATACCAAGACTGATCAATGCTGGTATTTAAATAATATTGTATTTGGCTGGTGGAGATCAGGTTTTCAAATTTGTCCTGCTCTTTATTCCAGTAACCATCAATGTCTGCACTAAAGCGCCATAAGGTATTATCGCCACTAAAGTGAGCTTTATTAAAGTTAAAAGAGTAAACCGCGCGACTATCATCGTTACTAACAGATTCATCGGAGTAGCCCAGTAAGGCTTTTATGTTCCAACCTAAGTTTAAGTCCTCAGTACGATAAATACTGTCGAAATTGCGTACTTTTATAAAGTTATCTTCAAACCAGTGTCCGCTTACATAAGGATAGCTTAAGCTGCGATCGACGGCTAAGGGGGCAAAGGTAGATTCTATTGCAGCAAAAGTATGTTGCTCATCAACGTAGCCCAGGCTGAGGCGCTGGGTCCAGTTACGGCTTAATGATTTGGAGTGACCAACAAAAAAGCTGTTGTAGTCGGTCGTTTGATCAAATTCACTAAACTTTTCACCGCGCTGATATAGCGCTTCTTCGCGTTGCTCTGAATAGCTTAAAATACCGTAGCTAAAAGGGGTGTCTATAGCAAAAAACGGATAGGTAAGTTCTAGCAGATGGCGTTTACCATCGTTATTATCGGCGTACTCTAAACGCCCACGATAGCGGGTTGATAAAATATTAGGATCGTCGTATACAAATAAATAACCATTACGATCGCTATCTGTAGTGCGCGACAACGACAAACGCTTACCCCAGCCAAATAAGTTAGATTCGCGAAAACCAATGCTTGATTTGTTTTCCCCGCCACTGCGGCTAAAGCTTATTTCTGGTAGTAGTGTCCATAAGTCACGCGTAACGACGGTAACATTAACGTTCCCTTCGCAGTTTTCGGTGGCAATGACTTGAGCATCGTATAAATAGTTTTGTTTACGCAGTAAGCGTTCTGATTCGGCGAGCTTTTTAGGATCAAAATTATCACCGCTCTCAAACAATAAAATACTTTTAATAACCTCAGGCTCGGTTTGAATATGCGCGCGGTTAGCAAAGCGAAATAGGGCGTTATTTTCGGCTTCGAGTTCAGTATTAAATACGTTAAGTTGCTGCAAAGTAATATTGGCAATTTTTGCATTACTACTTTGCTTTAACAGTGGCGTTGGTTGATCTAGTTGACGGCGTAAATTATTACTACTTGATGGCGTTGGTTGCTCGCTTGCGCAATCATTTTGCGCATGAGGGGTTTCTTGCGCAGCTAAACTGAACATAAAAAAGCTTGGAATACAGAGGCTAAAACAACAAGATGAAATCCATTTTTTAGTAATCATTCAAACCCTTTACTGCTACGTAGCAAATTACTACCGTAATATCAGCTTACATCATTGTTACTAAAATGTAAGTTAAAAGTAGAGAGCTTGAAGTTATTTAATTGCTATTAACTTAGGTAAAAAGTAAGTGCGGCTAATAAATGTTCAGCGTCATGGCCTTCGCCGTTAATCCAAATACTTTGGCTGTAGTGTTCAAAATTTAAATTAAATGTTTGCTGCTGATAAGTGAAGCGCAGTTGATGGCGATCGGCACCAGCAGAGTACTCATTAATGGTTATTTCATCGTGGTGTAAAAACAAGCGACTCCACAGTTCAAAGTCTTCGTCGTGGGGCGGCTCTACCGGCGTAATAATAATGCATTGATGCGTGTGGTGATATTCTATTATGGTCATAATGCTCTTAGTTAGTAGCAAGGTAGTTGCGAATTGCAGTTAAAAACTCACCGCCATACTTATTTAATTTAGTAAAGCCAACACCCGACACCTTTAAGAATTCGCTGTCGTTGGTCGGCATTAGCTGCGCCATTTCTGCAAGCGTTTTGTCGTTAAATACCACGTACGGCGGTACATCGTCGGCATCGGCTAACTCTTTTCGCAGCGCCCTTAAGCGAGCAAATAGCTTTTTGTCGTAATTAAACTGAGCTAATTTATCTTGATAAACATGCTTCGCTTGCAGGCGAGGCTCTGCGAGTTGCAACGCATATTCGCTTTTTAAAATAGCGCGCGCGGCTTCGGTTAAACGCAGTGATGCACCTTGGGTTATATCTTGGCTTAATAAGCCTTGATGAATAAGTTGGCGTAAAATACTTAGCCAAAATTCACTACTTTTGTCTTTGCCAATGCCGTAGGTGCTGAGTTGATGATGGTTATTATCGCGAATACGACTGGTGTTTGCACCGCGTAGTAACTCAACAATATATCCAAGGCCAAAGCGTTGCTCTGCTCTGTATACACACGATAGCGCCTGCTGCGCTACTAAAGTGCCATCAAAGCTTTTGGGCGGATTTAAGCAAATATCGCAGTTACCGCATGGCTCACGTTGATACTCACTAAAATAGTTAAGCAGTATTTGTCGACGGCAGGTTTGTGCTTCGGCAAAACTGGCCATGGCATTAAAGCGCTGCTCTTCGACGCGGCGACGTTGCTCGTCGTCAATATCTTCAAAAAAGCGTCTTACGCGGCCTATATCAGCCGGATCAAAATACATTATAGCCTCAGCGGCAAGTCCATCTCGCCCAGCGCGGCCAGTTTCTTGATAGTACGACTCTATGCTTTTGGGAATATCGTAATGCAATACAAAGCGCACATTGGGTTTATTTATACCCATACCAAAGGCCACTGTAGCAACCACTATTTGTATATCGTCGCGGGCAAAGCCGGTTTGCACAAATTGGCGCTGCTCGTTACTCATACCTGCATGATAGGCGGCGGCGTTAAGTCCCGCGTCGGCTAACTTTTCGGCTATGTCGTCTACGCGCTTACGGCTGGTGCAATAAATTATGCCGCTTTGGCTTTTTTGTTCTTTTAAATAGCGCAGCAGTTGCACCATAGGTTTAAATTTTTCTTCTATGGTGTAGCGAATATTAGGGCGATCAAAGCTGCCGGTATGAATATAGGGTTGTTGTAACTTTAATTGCTCAACAATATCAAAACGAGTGGCTTTATCGGCAGTTGCAGTAAGGGCCATCATAGGTGCATGAGCAAAGCGTTGTTTTAATTCGCTTAAACGAAAGTAATGGGGTCTAAAATCGTGCCCCCAATGCGATACACAATGCGCTTCGTCAATAGCAAATAAGCTGATTTTTAAATGCGATAAGCGCTCTAAAAACTCTCGCTGCAGCACTTTTTCAGGGGCAACATACAGTAGTTTAATTAATCCCTGATGGAGTTGTTGGTATACCTGCTGCTGCTCTTCGCGGGCTAAGCTATTATTTATATATGCGGCTTTAACGCCCAGCGCTTGTAGTTGAGTTACCTGATCTTGCATTAGCGATATTAGCGGAGAAATAACAATAGTTACCCCTTCAAGCACTAAAGCGGGTATTTGATAGCACACAGATTTACCGCCACCGGTTGGCAGCAATACCAACGAATCTTGGCCGTTAATGGCTGCATCAATAACCGTTTTTTGGCCGTCGCGAAATTCACTATAACCAAACACTTGTTTGAGTACAGCTTCAGGGGTGCGCACAAGTGAGCTAGAGGGTGGTGTTAATGTATTCATTGCGGGGTATTTTAGTGTTTTTTGTACAGGATGTCTTTAGCGAGTGTTGAATGTTTTTTGAATAAATTTATAACGTGTGAATTTACTCGCTCAGGGGGGGGATATTAGCTGACTTTAAGCGGCTAATAAATTTAACTGTGTTGCTAGTTTTATCCTAGTTATGCTTTACTCCTCTTACCAGATATAACATAGAGAATAATAATGAATAAAGAAATGTTAATAGAGCATGTAGGCTCGCTGTTTGTAAATAATATGCCGTTTAATCAGTTTTTAAAAATATCGGTAGAATCACTTAGCCCAGAACAAGCAAAAATATCGTTTCCTTGGCAGGATATACTCATAGGTAATCCGGCACAAAAAATACTCCATGGCGGCGTTATTTCGGCAGTGCTCGATAACGTAGGTGGTATGTTAGCTGCAGCAAGTGTAATAGATAAGCTAAACGATGTTGATATTTTATCTGTGCAGCAAAAACTAGCCACCTTGGGCACTATAGATATGCGCACCGATTACCTACGCCCAGGCAAAGGCGAGAAATTTATAGCCAGTGCCACTTTAATTCGCTCGGGCAATAAAGTATGTGTTTGTAGGATGGAATTGCATAATGAGCAAGCAGTACAAATAGCATTTGGTACGGGCACGTATTTAGTTGGCTAATAAAAGTTTGCGGAGTAAACTGGCGACCTTTTGAATAACTAAGTGTTTATTTATGCCGATTGATACCGAGAAGCGCAAGGGCGCCATTTTGGCTTGCATCGCTTTTACTATATGGGGTTTAGCACCTATATACTTTAAGCAACTCCAGCATGTTACTGCATTTGAAATTTTAACGCATCGTGTTGTGTGGTCGGTGATGTTTTTAATTATTATTGTGAGTATTTTAGGCCAGTGGGATAGAATTAAACGCATTATAGTACAGCCTAAGTTATTGTTAATGCTGGTTTTAACCTCGTCGATACTGGGGTTTAACTGGGGCTTGTTTATATGGGCAGTTAATAATAATCATATGCTTGATGCCAGTTTAGGTTATTACATTAATCCGTTACTAAATGTATTACTGGGAGTGTTATTTTTAGGCGAACGTTTACGTAAGTTTCAAATGGTTGCTGTTGCTTTAGCATTTACCGGTGTACTGCTGCAATTAATAAGTTTTGGCTCATTTCCTGTGGTTGCTTTTTCGCTAGCTATATCATTTGCAATATATGGTTTACTGCGTAAGAAACTGCCAGTGGAAGCATTGTCCGGTATTTCAATAGAAGCATTTATACTCTTGCCCGTAGCGCTTATTTATTGGTATTTAATGGTGCCTACAGCAACGTCAAGCTTGCCTGCTAATGACTGGCATACCAATGTGTTACTCATTAGTGCCGGGATCATTACCACCTTACCACTACTGTGCTTTACCGGCGCTGCTAAGCGTTTGCAATACACCACTTTAGGCTTTTTTCAGTACATAGGGCCAAGTTTGATGTTTATATTAGCTGTGATGCTTTACGGTGAAGTGTTTGATGCCGAGCGAGTAGTTACATTTGTTTGTATTTGGAGTGCATTGGCTATTTTTAGTTGGGACTCTTTTAGGCAATCTCGTAAACGTAAAAAAGCCGCTATTGTGGCCTCAGGCGTGGTTTAAAAGTTAGTTAACTTAAGTAAGCACGTAGCGCGATGTATTTTGTACTCGCGCTAGGCTTGGTGTATGTTTAACTATTTAAAATGTAAAAATTAAATAGTTAAAGCAATTACATACTGTCTGACTCGGCGTAATAGTCTTGGCTTATTGGTGCTGGGGTCGCTATTTTTGAGCGGCCAAATAATGTATGGAACTTTGCTTTGCTTGTTGTTAACTTTAAGTATTTAACCCAAGCGCGCTCAATTGCATTGGTTGGCTCTAAAGTACCACTAATAACAGCGACAAATTGTTGCTGATGTTCATTTTGTGGCTCTAGGGCTTTATTATGTAAGCCTTTTAAAACAACACCGTGTTGCTCTAATATACTGGCTTCTAATAAGGTAAAGTTTCCGCTGCGACCAAATCCGCGTGGGAAGTTTTGATCATCAAAAAACTGACGTTGACTAACAAATGCTTGGCGAAGTAGTGAAATATCATTGCTCATTGTTGTACCCTCATACCTTGGTAATTGCTGGAGTATGCGGCAAGTTTGCAAATATTTTAAACAAGTTATTTTTATCGTGAGGATAAAAAATTGGATATCGATTTATTAAAAACATTTGTTGAGGTAGTACGCACTCGTCACTTTGGCAAAGCGGCTGAAAACCTTTATATCACGCAGTCTGCAGTAAGCTTTAGAATTCGTCAATTAGAGCAAGGGCTTGGTGTTAATTTGTTTATTCGCCAGCGCAATAATATTCAACTAACAGCGCCAGGTGAGCGTTTATTACCCCATGCACAAATGATCATTACTGGCATGCAAAGAGCAAAAGTAGATGTGGCACTTGCCGATAATATGCATAAACAAATTTGCCTAGCGGGTACACCAAACATTTGGGATGCATTTTTACAGTTTGGTATTACTAATATTGTATCGGCAATGCCCGGTGTGTCTTTGGTGGCTGAGGTAAAAGCACAACAAGAAAGTACCCGCCTGTTATTAGAGCGCACCTTAGATTTAGCTATTTTATTTGATCCACCCAAAGTTGATGAACTGGTAGTTGAGCGAATTTGTGAACTCCCCATTATACCGGTAAGCGCGTTTGATACTGCCAGTTACGATAACTTTTTTGATAACCAGTACGTATATGTTGACTGGGGCACCACGTTCTCACTGTGGCATGCTCGCCAGTTTACAGGCAAAACCCCACCTTACTTTAGAACAAGTACCGGGCGTATAGCACTGGATTTAATATTGCAATGCGGAGGGAGTGCATTTATTCCTCAAGTACTTGTTGCGGCGCATTTAGAAAAGGGCGAGTTATTTCATGTGAAAGACGTGGAAACCACCTCGCGCGATATATTTGTTGCCTATCACAGAGACAATGAGCAAAAAGAGTTAATAGAAACACTAGTAAATTTATTAACCCAAATGACCCCTAAGTTACCCGTAGAGTAAGGGCAATGGCTTTGCTGTATATGTACGTTTGATTGCAACTATTATGTATTTTTATGAATTTAAAAGTGTAAAAATATGACGGCTGTAATATTTTTGTCATTTAACAGTGCCAAACTCCTGTTGCATTAAAAACGAGTCTGTTGTGATTATCGAGGAAATAACATGAAATTTGTAAAGTCGAGCTTATGTGTAGCTTTATTAGGTGGTTTGTCTTTTAATGCGCTTGCTGAAGTGGATTTTTACGGTAAAGCGAACGTAACACTACAGTCGTCGGATGATGGTGAGAGGTCTTTTACCGAAATTAAAAGTAACTCATCACGTTTGGGCTTAAAAGGGTCTGAAAAAATATCTGATGGCTTAGAAGCTGTTTATAAGTTTGAATTTCAAGTTGATGTTTCTGACGCCGACTCAAAAGGTGATAATGACGACAATATCTCTGCTCGTAATCAGTATATAGGTTTAAAAGGCGCGTTTGGCCAAGTTGTTATTGGCCGTAACGATACCGCGCTTAAGCAGTCACAAGGTAAAGTTGATTTATTTAGCGACCTTGAAGGCGACATTAAAAATGCCTTTAAAGGTGAAAATAGAATGGGCAGTAGTGTTTCTTATGCCTCTAATTCTTACCAAGGTTTTAAGCTTTTGGCTACGTTTGTTGCAGAGGATAGCGATGCAGCAGGTGCTAAAAATGGCTATTCAATGGCAGTAACTTATGGTGACGCAGCCCTTAAAAAGAGCGCAATATATGCCGCTATTGCTGCCGATAGTGAAGTGAACGGCTACGATGTAGTGCGCGCATCAGTACAAGGTAAAGTAGCCGATTTTAAATTAGGCGCTATGTATCAAACGCAAGAAAAAGTTGATGGCAGTAGTGAGGCCGACGGTTATTTATTAAGTGCGGCTTACACTATGGCTAGCAATACCTTTAAATTGCAGTACCAGGCAATGGATTTTAAAGGCAGTGATGACAAAACGGCTATTTCGGCAGGTGTTGATCATCAGTTAAATAAAAACACTAAATTATTTGGTTTTTATTCTAATTTCGATATGGACAACAACGTTGACCAAGACTACTTAGGTGTAGGTATAGAATATAAATTTTAAGCAGCGCTTAGCACTGCCTTTTTAAGCCGTACTTTGTTAAGTGCGGTTTTTTTTGCTTTAAATTATTTACTTAGCCGCCCATAATAGAGTATTCATTTGGAATGAGGTGCAACTCCTCAACTGTTCCCGCAACTGTAATTAGCATAACGCTTTAAGTCAGATACAAATAAACTATTTTAACGAGCGGGTTTACTCATCTTCAAATTATGTACTAGCCATAGTTAGTTGCATTGTTAGTGAGCGCATTCCTGCCTAGGGCTAACTATTGCAAACTCAAACGCCATTAAATACACCATTGTTAAGCGTTAATCACGTGTCGTGGAATATTGGCAGTAAAACTATCCTCAACAATGTTAATTTGCAAATAAAGCAAGGTAAGTTCGTTGGCTTAATTGGCCCCAATGGCGCAGGTAAATCTAGTTTACTGCGGTGTTTGTATCGCTTTAATCAGCCCACTGCAGGGCAAATTAAATTTAATAATACCGATATTTGGCAGTTAAAAAGCCATGAATACGCAAAGCAGGTTGCGGTTGTTTTACAAGAAACCCCATCACAATTTAATTTAACTTTATTAGATGTGGTTGCACTTGGGTTAACCCCGCACAAAGCATTATTTAGCACCACCACAACAGCCGACACACAAAAAATAAACCAAGCTATAGCGCGAGTTGGCTTGCAGAATCATGCAAGCCAACGTTTTGAGTCGCTTTCGGGAGGAGAAAAACAACGTGCATTAATTGCTCGGGCTATGGTGCAGCAACCGCAACTATTAATTATGGATGAGCCAACCAGCCACTTAGATGTGAAGTATCAAATTCAGGTAATGGAGTTGGCTAAATCGCTTGGCGTTACTGTGTTTGCATCGTTTCATGATTTAAATTTAGCCGCTGCTATGTGCGATGAGCTGGTGGTTATAAATCACGGCGAAATTGTTAATACTGGCTCTCCCATCGATGTGCTTAGCGAGGACATGCTCAATGATGTATTTGGTGTATGTGCACAAGTAAGCCACCACCCGCAAATGTCTAAACTAGGTGGTGTTATTCCACATATTACTTACTTTTATGGGTATGAATAATATGCGCATGCTTAACAATCATTCAATAGCACTTTTAGTCACAGTACTAGCTGCATTATTTACGTTATTTACGGCGCTGAGTTATGGCGCTGCCGACACATCATTAACTGATGTATTTAAAAGTATTTTCACCTCAACAGAGGGCTCCTTTAACACTCGAATTATTGTTGAATTAAGAATGCCACGCACATTACTGGCATTTTTAGCTGGCAGTGGTTTAGCCATTGCCGGGCTTATTTTGCAAACCGTGACGCGTAATCCGTTAGCAGATCCTTATTTATTTGGGATATCGTCTGGGGCGTCTTTGGGGGTAGTTATACTCATGGCGTTTGTGGGCATTAGTGCGGGCTTTGCATTATCGGCAGCGGCATTGGCTGGCAGTTTAGTCGCTATGAGTTTACTTATATTGATTGCAGGGCGGCAGCAAAGTGGGCAAGTAGAGTCTATGCTGCTGGCAGGTGTGGCCTTGTCATTTTTATTTAGCGCATTTACCAGTTTATTACTTTACTGGAGCGATCCTCAGGCAGTTGCGGCTATTTTATTTTGGACGCTCGGCAGTTTTGCACGAGCGCAGTGGGCAACGCTGTGGTTACCTTTTGTGGTTATTGTATTGTGTACATTTACAATGCTTAGTTTTAGGCGCCAACTTAATGCCATGCTGCTCGGCGATGAAAGTGCTATAACACTGGGTGTGCGGGTACATCGCTTTAGAATATTGATGCTAGTTTTAAGTTCGCTGATAACGGCAGTGTTAGTGGCTATGTGTGGCGGAATTGGCTTTGTAGGATTAATGGTGCCGCATATAGTGCGCTTTTTTATCTCCCAAGGTAGCTTATCTGGCTTACTGGTAACGAGTTTGGTGGGCGGTACTTTTATGGTTTGGGTTGATGTGCTAGCGCGCACGTTATTAACTAATCAAGAGTTACCCGTTGGGGTTATTACTGCAGCTATTGGTAGCGTGTTTTTTTTAAGCTTATTGTATTTTCGTAAGCGCCAGGTATAGGGCTATAAAATGAAAACGTTAATGGTGCAAGGCACCACATCCGATGCGGGTAAAAGTACACTGGTTGCGGCGCTGTGTAGAGTATTTGCTAATAGAGGGCTAAATGTAGCGCCATTTAAGCCACAAAATATGGCATTAAATAGTGCAGTTACAGATGATGGTGGTGAAATAGGTCGTGCTCAAGCACTGCAAGCTATAGCGGCAAAGGTAGCCCCTGAAACTGACTTTAATCCCATATTACTTAAGCCAAATAGCGATACTGGCGCGCAGGTTATTATTCATGGTAAAGCCATAAGTAATATGGAAGCTGGGGCGTATCACGATTATAAAAAAGTAGCTATGGATGCAGTACTCACGTCGCATAACCGTTTAGCAAAACGTTTTGATTTATTGCTGGTGGAAGGGGCGGGCAGCCCAGCCGAAATAAACCTCAGAGCCAACGACATTGCTAATATGGGCTACGCCGAAGCCGTTGACTGCCCCGTAATTATAATTGCCGATATAGATAAAGGCGGTGTGTTTGCTCATTTAGTGGGTACTTTGGCATTGTTGAGTGAGTCGGAGCAAGCGCGGGTAAAAGGCTTTGTAATAAATCGTTTTAGAGGCGATATAAGCTTATTACAAAGTGGACTTGATTGGCTGGAACAGTACACAAGTAAACCGGTGTTAGGCGTATTGCCGTATTTACACGACCTTGCATTAGATGCTGAGGATGCAATTGCTATTGATAATACGCTAACTAATGCCAGCGTTAATATTGCCGTGCTGCTTGTGCCGCACATTAGCAACCATACTGACTTTGATGCACTGCGCTTACATCCCAATATAAATATTAATTATGTAGCGCATACACAAGCGATCCCCGATGTTGATTTGATCATTTTACCGGGGAGTAAAAACGTATTAAGTGATTTAGCCTTTTTAAAAAATGAAGGCTGGGATACACAAATAAAACGCCATTTACGTTATGGTGGTAAAGTGCTCGGTATTTGTGGTGGTATGCAAATGCTTGGCAATAGTATTAATGATCCCCTAGGTGTTGAGTCATCATTACAGCATATGCCGGGGCTAGCGTTAAGTGATTTTACCAGCACACTTACAGCACAAAAAATATTGAGTAATGTAACCGCGACTATGCAATTAAATAACCAGCAAACACTTTGTAGTGGCTACGAAATTCATGCAGGCATTAGCCAAGGTGAAGCACTTAATAAACCATTTTTAAGCTTTAATGAACACCCAAATGGCTTTACAGCCGATGGGTTTATTAGTGATGATAACGCCATAGCGGGTACTTATTTACATGGCTTATTTGATCAAGCGAGTGCCACATTGCAAATATTAAAGTGGCTCAAAGCCGATACAGTTATTAATCCGGTTAATATTAACCAGCACCGTGAGCAGCAACTAGAGCGTTTAGCTGCCATGTGTGAAACGCATTTAAATATTGCACACATTATTAAAATTTATGAAGGGCATAATCATGAGCGAACAAAGTAAAGATAAACATCAGCAACGCCAACAAAAATTAAAAGATCAAGTTGATGCACGAATAGCTGCAGCGCAACAAGAAAAAGGTATTTTTCAGGTTATAACCGGTAATGGCAAAGGTAAATCGACCTCGGGCTTTGGTGTGGTAGCACGTTGTGTTGGTCATGGAAAAAAAGCCGCTGTGTGTCAGTACATAAAAGGCACTTGGGAATGCGGAGAGCGTAACTTGTTACAGGGTGCGGGTGTGGAGTTTGTGGTAATGGGCACAGGCTTTACATGGAATACCCAAGACAAAGAGAGCGATACCGCAGCCGCGCAAGCTGCTTGGCAAGAATCAAAGCGACTGCTTAGCGATGCAAGCCTAGATGTAGTGCTGCTCGATGAGCTTACCTACATGGTAACCTATGGGTATATTGATGTAGATGAAGTGCTAGAGGCGATTGGCAACAGACCGCCAATGCAGTCGGTTATTATTACCGGCCGCGCAGCCCATCGTAAATTAATAGAACTGGCTGACACAGTAAGCGAAGTGCGTAATGTAAAACATGCATTTGATGCAGGTGTTAAAGCTCTGCAAGGTTTTGATTACTAATGTTTAAACAGCTTGTTGTTGGCCTATTGTTACTCTGTTTATCCCAGCATGCGCAGGCCAACAAGGTACAAATTGATAAAGTACAGCCAGCTAAAACACTGCGTATTGTGGCACTGGCCCCGCACATAGTAGAAAACCTGTATGCAATAGGCGCGGGAGATAATATTGTTGGCACAGTTGATTACGCCGACTACCCTGCAGCGGCAAAAGGTATTACCCGTATTGGCGGTTACTATGGTATTTCAATCGAAAAGCTTTTAGTCCTTAAGCCTGATATAGTAATTGCTTGGAAAAGTGGTAATCAAAGCGATGATTTAGCACAAATAGAGCGCTTAGGTATTAAGCTTTATTTAACTGATCCAACGACAATTACAGGTATTGCCGATGAGTTGCTTATGCTAGGAAAACTTACCGGTAACATTAAACAAAGCGAGCAAGTGGTAAAAGCATTTAATGCTAAACTTGCAGCCATTAAAGCCAAGCAACAGGGTAAAAGTAAACTCACTGGCTTTTATCAACTCTGGTCTGAGCCGATGATGACAGTGTCGAAAAGTACCGGAATAAGTGAGTTAATAGCCACTTGCCAAGTAACCAATGTATTTGCAAATAGCCGCACCGACTATCCACAAATAAGCATAGAAAATGTGATTGTGGCTAAGCCGCAAATTATAATTATTCCGGATGAAAAATCAGCAACACCGCAACCTACTATTAATTGGCAGCAATGGCCAGAAATACCCGCAGTAAAAAATAAGCAGTTTTTATCTGTAAATGCCGACTTACTACATCGTTTTTCAGCGCGTATGCTAGATGGGCTGGCCGATATGTGTGATAAAATAGACGTATCACGTCAACAAATAAAGAGCATACAATGAGCGATTGGACTGCATTTTTAAAGCAAGAATTACAGCAAGCATATATGCAGCAAACACTCGACTACGTTGCTAAGCGCCGCAGTGAAGGTGTTGCTGTTTATCCTCCAAAAGATCAAGTGTTTAGCGCATTTACTGCAACACCGCTTAGTGATATACGCGTTGTTATTTTAGGGCAAGATCCTTACCACGGTGAAGGCCAAGCGCATGGTTTGTGTTTTTCAGTATTACCTGAGGTTAAAAAGCTGCCACCTTCGCTTAAAAATATTTATAAAGAGCTGGCTAGCGATATAAACGATTTTGTTATTCCTACCCATGGTTACTTGCAAAGCTGGGCAGAGCAGGGAGTGTTTTTACTCAATACAGTACTTACGGTAGAGCAAGGCCAAGCCCATTCGCATAAACACTTAGGGTGGGAGCAATTTACCGATAAGGTTATTGCGCATATAAACACCCATTGTGAAGGAGTAATATTTATTTTGTGGGGGGCTCATGCACAAAAAAAAGGTAAGGGAATTGATAGCGCACGCCAGCATATTTTAGCAGGGCCGCACCCATCGCCACTGTCTGCTCATCGAGGTTTTTTTGGTTGTAGGCATTTTTCAGACACGAATGCGTTATTACAATCTCAAGGTAAAACGCCGATTAATTGGCAAGTATAATTTTAACTTTTAAAACCAAAGGCCCGCACAGTAATGCGGGCCTTTTTAGTTAGTCGTTTAAAAGTCGAGCTCATTAACGGCTATGCTGTCTGTAAAGTAGTCCAACTCCTGTAGTTCTTTGCGTAAACGATACTTTTCTTGTATTGCTTCGATTTCGCGCCATCTTCTTTTTTTATTTTTTTGAGAAGCTTCCTTTTTTGTTTCAGGACCTTCTATTATATTGCTTAGGCTATCCATGAATATCTCCTTTAGACTGCATTTGATACCAGTCTTATTAAAAACATAAGCTATAACGGCTCACTAATTTAACGCAATAGGTATTAACTTCGCGAATACCTATACCATAGGCCTAGCTAAAATAGAATATAAAAGTGACATTTATGTTACTAAAGTGTGATTTGTTGATGAAGCTTTGCTTTATGATGGGTTTATAAGTTTTTTGCATATAAATTACAGGCATAAAAAAACGTCGCAACTGCGACGTTTTTATACAAGCGTTTGAGCCAATTACATGGCTTTAAAGCGTGCTTCTAATTGCTCTTGAGCATCAGCAAAAGAGCGAATACCTTCAGCTAACTTTTCAGTCGCCATAGCATCTTGGTTATGCAACCAACGAAATTGAGCTTCGCTAAGCGGTGCCGGTTTTGGCTGCTGCGCAACATCTTTTGCTAGTAAGTATTCTGGTGCATCTTCAAGGTTACCCAACTCTTCTAAAAGATTAGGGCTAATAGTTAGCTTATCGCAACCAGTAAGGGCAATAATTTCGCCGGTATTACGAAAACTTGCACCCATAACTACCGTTTTGTAGTCGTGGCGTTTATAAAATTCAAAAATGCTGCGTACCGATTGTACCCCAGGATCTTGCAGTGGGTCGGTCGGTTTTTCCATACCGTTAGCAACGTGCCAATCTAAAATACGACCAACAAATGGCGAGATTAAAAATACGTTAGCATCGGCGCAAGCACGTGCTTGGGCATCACTAAACAATAAAGTAAGGTTACATTTAGTACCTTCTTTTTCTAGTTGTTCAGCGGCTTTAATGCCTTCCCAAGTAGAGGCTACTTTAATTAAGATTTTATCTTTGCTTACGCCTTCTTTTTCGTAAAGACTAAGTAGCGTGTGCGCTTTATCAATAGTTGCTTGGGTATCAAACGAAAGACGTGCATCTACCTCAGTAGAAATATAACCAGGTACAATAGCGCTAATTTCTTTACCTAATAATACCGCAAAGTAGTCGCATGCTAGCGCTAGTTGCTTAGCTGGATCTTGCTCGGTTTCTTTGGCGTAGCTCCATGCTTTATTTAAATAAGGCTTATAGGCTTCAATCTCGCTCGCTTTTAATAGCAATGACGGATTGGTCGTTGCGTCTTCTGGTTGATGCTTTTTAATTGCTTCAATATCACCCGTGTCGGCCACGATTGATGAATGTTGTTTTAGCCTTTGTAGCGCGTTAGTCATTTGCTTTCCTCATTCCAAGCAAGTTAAAAGAAAATCTAAACTACTTTAATATTACACCATACTGCAACAGCGAAGTAATGCTTGATAGGTCTTATGTCCTTATCAATATAAAAACGGTTATGTATGAATTATTAAGGTAGGATCAGTCTGTTTAATATTAAACAAAACGTGCTTTTCGTTTCATTTAATGTTGAAATTGACATTAAATAAATTACAAGTCAATAGCTAACTATGATCACTGTTATTTCACCTGCAAAAAATCTTGATTACACCACGCCACCTGCAACCGATAAGTTCACTCAACCGGAATTACTTGAGCACAGCGAAGCACTGATGCAAGTATGCCGTGAACTAACCCCTGTGCAAATTGGCAGCCTGATGAAAATTAGCGATAAGCTCTCAGGGCTTAACGCTGCTCGCTTTAGTGAGTGGGCACAGCCATTTACCACAGAAAACGCTAAACAAGCGGTACTGGCCTTTAATGGCGATGTATATGGTGGTTTAGATGCTAGCACGCTAACGGCTAATCAGCTTGATTACGCACAAAGCCACCTACGCATATTATCGGGCTTATATGGGCTTTTAAAGCCGCTTGATTTAATGCAAGCGTATCGCCTTGAAATGGGCACCAAGCTTGAAAACAGTCGTGGTAAAAACCTGTATGAGTTTTGGGGCAGTGTAATTGCCAATAAACTTAACGAGGTATTAAAAGCCGAGGACGCCCAATACTTAGTTAACCTTGCTTCAAACGAGTACTTTAAAGCGGTTGATAAAAAAGCCCTTAATGCACAAATAATTACTCCACACTTTAAAGACTGTAAAAATGGTCAATATAAAGTAATTAGTTTTTACGCTAAAAAAGCACGAGGCATGATGGCGCGTTACCTCATCGAAAATAAAGTAACTCAGCTAAGCCAGCTTAAAGAGTTTACAGTAGCGGGTTATTACTTTAGCGCCGAAGCAAGTGTGAAAGAGCTTGAGCCAGTATTTTTACGCGATGAACAAAGCTAAAACTTAAACCTTTACCTAATCTATAAAAGCCATGCACAGCATGGCTTTTTTAATACTGGCGCTATACTTGCAATTGATATGCGAATTCAAGATTGATTCTAATCACATTATAAATCAATAGGTGCAAGTTACATGTTTAGTATTCCCTCAATTAGCGACGCCGAAAAACTTATCGAAGAAAAGCTCGGAGGGTGGTTTGATGTCGTTATAAGCCATATTCCTAATTTTATTGTGGCAGTTATTATTGTCATTCTATTTTCTATGCTGGCTCGCTTTGCCGGTAACTTAATGAAAAATTTATTACGCCGCTCCCTCGATTCAAAACAGATAGCTGATTTAATGGCTTCTATATTTAAAGTGCTGATATTAAGTGTAGGAGTGTTTATAGCACTGGATTTTATGGGCTTAAAAGGCACGGTAACGTCATTACTAGCTGGTGCCGGTATTGTTGGTTTAGCGATTGGTTTTGCATTTCAAGATATGACCGAAAACTTAATAGCAGGTATTGCTATGGGTATTCGTAAGCCATTTAAACCAGGTGATGTAATAAAAACTGATGATGTGTTTGGCTCTGTGCATTCAATAAACCTGCGTAATACACTAATAGAGAGCTTTTATGGGCAGCAAATACTAGTGCCTAATAAAATACTATTTAGAAATGTATTGCGAAACTACAGCACGCTAGGCATTAGACGCATAGAAGTGCCGGTAAGAATTTCATTAACAGAAGACATAGAAAAAGCCGCAAACGTTATTGTGGATAAAATTAATCAATTTGAGTTTGTAATACGCCAAGATGAAACGGCCGTATACGCAGAGAGTTTTGGCGACAGTAGTATTAATTTATTATTGTGGTTTTGGATTAAATACCCTGGTGAGCCAGACTTTATGACAGTACGCCACAAAGGTGTTGTGGCAGTACAGCAAGCACTAAATGAGGCTGATATTCGTATTCCATTCCCAATACGTAGTTTAGATTTTGGGGTTAAAGGTGGCGAAAACCTCGATGCAATAATAAGTAATAAAGTAAATACACAATCGTCAAAGCAAGAAGGAGCCGATGGCTCTACAATCAATAAAGAAGACTAGATAACCTGAACGCTGGTTAAATTATATTGCGTAAAAGTTACTTTTAACCAGCGCGCATTTACACAGTAATGTGCGCTGGTTTATTTATTAAACCAGCAACCAAGTTGCGGTGCCTAAAAAGGCAAATATACCTACTATATCGGTTACTGTAGTGAGTATTACACTGCCAGCAAGTGCAGGGTCTATTTTCATACGTTTAAGTATTATAGGAATACACGCACCCGCCACACCCGCAACAACTAAGTTCATAAACATTGCAAACGCCAGTACCGCGCCAAGCATTAAGTCCCATTGCCATAGGGCTATAACACTGGCAATTAAAACAGCCCATAAAATACCGTTTAATGCACCAATGGCTAGCTCTTTTATCATTACAAAACGTTGGTTAGTTTGGTTAATATGGCCCACTGCTATACCACGAATAACCAAGGTTAATGACTGGCTACCGGCCACCCCACCCATTGAGGGGACAATGCCGTTAAGCACGGCTAAAATAGGCAGTATTGCTAAAGTGCCTTCAAAAAAGCTGGCAACAAAAGCGGCTGCCAGAGCCGTTAATAAGTTAACACCTAGCCAAACAGAGCGTTTTTTTGAGCTTTTTAAAACCGGTGCAAAGGTATCTTCTTCATCATCAAGACCCGCTAAACCTAATAAGTGATGCTCTGCGTCTTCACGAATTACATCAACAATGTCATCGATAGTAACACGGCCAAGTAGCTGGGCGTTGTCGTCAACTACTGGGGCTGATATCCAGTTATGACGTTCAAATAACTGCGCCACTTCGCTTTCATCCATCGAAATAGGAATAGACTCACAGTCTTCATCCATTAGGTCGTGAACAATTTTTTCGGGCGAATTGGTTAGTAAGGTACTTAACGATAAAGCGCCTAAAAAACAGTTATGCTTATCGACAACGTAAAGGTCGTCGGTACCCTCAGGGAGTTCGCCGCGCAGACGAATGTAACGCAGTACCACATCTAGGGTTACATCAGGGCGAATGGTTACTGTATCTGTGTTCATCAGCGCGCCAGCAGAGCGTTCCTGATAGGAGAGTGCTTGCGTAGCACGTTCTCTATCTTGAATGTCCATGGCGCTAACCACGTCTTTATAAACCGTGTCAGGCAGGCTTCGCAGTACTTCACCTAAGTCATCGTGGCCCATGTCTTCAGTGGCAGCAGCAATGTGCTTAGGTTCCATTTGGGCAATAATGCCTAAACGTACATCTTCAGAGAGTTCTTCAAGAACATCACCTTGTACATCTGGATCAACTAATTGCCAGAGCAGGCGACGAACTTTGTGCGGTGATGATTCTAGTAAAAGGGCGGTATCACAAGGAGCTGTTTTTGCCAGCATGCGCCTAACTTGAACAAACTGACCACTATTGAGTGACTTGGTCACTTGTTGTAATTGTTGTAGTGGGTAGTCTTGTTCGAAAGTTTCGGGCATTGGCGTCCTTAATTTACTTTTATAACGTTAGGGAAGAAGTTAATCATTAACTTCGTTCAGTTTATCTTACTTTTTTTAGCCAAACTAGCTTAAGGTTTTACTAAGCCTATATTTTAGCTCGATAACTTGGTTTAAATAAAGTGTCTGCTATTCTTGTTCGTTAAAGCGCTGTGCTATTAATTGGCCAACGGCATGTAATGCATGCTCAGCATCGGGTCCTTCGCACACTACTTTTACTTCTTTACCTTGGCTGCTTTCAAGTAGCATTAAAGCCAGTACGCTATCGCCAGCGGCTTCTTTTTCATCCTGAAATAAGGTAATAGATGCGTCAAATTGTACCGCTAATTGTGCTAATACGGTAGCGGCTCTAGCATGCAGACCAAGTTTATTTTTTATTAAAAACGTATTTTCTAAGCGCATAAGATACTCTACTTAAGCTGAACAGATGATTGTTTAAATTGAATTATTTTTCTTGCTCGCGATGGCGAATTTTTACATTAGGGTGAGACATAGCAAAGCTTTCACCAATTGTTTGCGCTAAATAAACTGAGCGATGCTGACCACCGGTACAGCCAATAGCAATCGTTAAGTAACTACGGTTATTACGCTCTAGGTGTGGTAACCACGTCTGTACAAAGGTTTGAATTTGCCAAGTGAACTTTTGCACAATACTATGACTAGCTAAATAATCTTTAACGGGTTGATCTAACCCAGTTAAGGGCTTTAGCTCAGGTTCCCAGTGTGGGTTTGGTAAAAAACGCGCATCAAAAACATAATCAGCACCTTTGGGAATACCATGCTTAAAGCCAAACGACTCAAAGGTAATGATAAGCTGTTTGTCTTTTTTACCGAGTATGGTTTCACGCATAGATTCAGCAAGTTGATGCACACTTAAATCGGTTGTATCAATGACATGATCAGCCCGCGTTACGAGTACATCGAGTAATTCTTTTTCTTTTTGTATTGCTAAATCTAGCGGTAGCGAATCAATCGAAAGCGGGTGCAAACGACGCGTTTCTGAATAACGGCGGATTAATGTTTGATCGTCACTATCTAAATAAAATAACGTTGGTTTAGCAAAGTCGGGCAAGTACTCAAGAATATCGTTAAATTGCTGCTGATCTTTAGGCAGGTTACGCACATCTATACTAACGGCTATTTTATCGTAGTTATCAGAGACACTGCGCACTAATGAAGGCAGTAAATTTACCGGAATATTATCTACACAATAGTAACCTAAATCTTCTACAACACGTAAAGCAACCGATTTACCAGAACCCGATCGGCCACTTATAATAATTAATTCCATTTACCACCCCTTTATTAGTAACTAGGATTGATCCAAAATAACTTGGTATAATGCTTCATCAGACTTTGCCGCACGCAATTGCTTACAAAACTCTTTATCGTTTAGTTTATCAGCTATTGTGGCTAGTGTTTTCAAGTGCTGCTGGTTATCGCCATCGGGCACTATAAGTGCAACAAAAATATCAACTGGACGATTATCAATTGCATCAAAATTAATAGCGGTTTCGCTTATTAAAATTAAGGCAAGAGGTTCCTGCGCCCCGCTCATACGGCCATGTGGAATTGCTATTCCTCGGCCAATACCGGTACTGCCTAGCTTTTCTCTTGCCAATAAAGCAGTGAGAATATCTTGCTGGGGTAAATACGGCATTTTTTTATGCGCGAGTTCACTGATGAATTCTAAAATTCTTTTTTTACTATTAAAAAGGACCACAGCTTTGCTGCAGTCCTGGCATATAAGTGAGCTTAATTTCATAGTGTTAGTGTCGAGCAAACTTCTCTTTGTGTTTAATTACTTGACGATCGAGTTTGTCAATCAACGAGTCAATGGCAGCGTACATATCTTGGTGTTCGGTCGATGCAAATAGCTCAGCGCCACTTACAAAAATTGTTGCTTCAGCTTTTTGACTTAATTTTTCTACATCGAGAATAACATGCACATTAGTTATGTGATCTGAGTGTCTTTGCAGCTTTGCAAATTTATTATTTACATAGTCTCTTAATGAGTCTGTAATGTCTACATGACGACCAGTTAAGTTTAGTTGCATCAGCATTTTCCTCTTTGTTGTACGTCTTAAATCAAGCTTTTACGTTGATTCGACGGGGGAATAGCCAGAGATTCGCGATATTTTGCAATTGTCCGTCTAGCTACTTTAATTCCTTGCTCAGCCAATATATCTGCAATCTTGCTATCACTCAATGGTTTGGCTAAGTTTTCTGCAGCTATCAACTTTTTAATCAAGGCACGTATAGCAGTTGATGAACATTCGCCACCATTTTCGGTGCTTACATGGCTTGAAAAAAAGTACTTAAGCTCAAAAATGCCACGTGGAGTGTGCATGAATTTTTGTGTAGTGACCCGTGAAATAGTCGACTCGTGCATTTCAACTATTTCGGCAACATCGTTTAAAACCATAGGTTTCATGGCTTCTGGGCCATGTTCAAAAAACGCTTGTTGTTGCTTAACAATACAATTAGTTACTTTTAGGAGTGTTTCGTTTCTACTTTCTAGGCTTTTAATAAACCATTTAGCTTCTTGTAAGTGCGAGCGAATAAATTGGCTGTCACCACTGGACTTTACCGTACGAGACATAGCAGCATATTGGCTGTTAACACGTATTTTTGGCATGCTATCTGGGTTTAGCTCTACCACCCAGCGGCCTTTTATTTTTTTAACAGATACGTCAGGTATAACGTATTCAGATTCTTCTCTGACAATAGTATCCGCAGGCTTAGGATTAAGCGTATGAATAAGTGTCATTATTTCTTTAAGCTCTTCTTCTTTGAGCTTAGTTTTTTTCATTAACGTACGATAGTCGCGAGCAGCGAGTAAATCGATATGATCAGTTAACACCATTTTTGTTTCGTTAATATAAGGGGTGTCTTTATCAAATTGGTTTAATTGAATACATAAGCATTCTTGTAAGCTGCGAGCTGCAATACCAACAGGATCAAATAATTGAATGCGCTTTAGCACTGCTTCTATTTCATCTAGTTCTACTTCGTGTTCGTCATCACTTTCTTGATTAAAGCTTGCTAAAAGGTCTTCGCAACTGATAGTTAAAATACCAGAGTCATCTACGGCTTCAACAATAGCTATGGCAATAGCTTCGTCTATAGGACTAAAAGGAGTGAGCTGTAATTGCCACATTAAGTACTCATGCAGAGTTTCGGCTGATGCACCTTGATAAATAGATTCATCTTCAGGCATTGGCCCCGATGAAGAGGCAGGCGCTGCGCTCATATATTCATCCCATGATACATCCATGGCCATATCGTCGCTTATGGTGTCTTTGTTTAGTGCTTCACCGCTATCTTGCTCATACTCGCTCGGGGTGTCATCGGCAGAGGCACTAACAGTAATATCATCTGCTTTTTGCTCGTTTTTACCAGCTGATTCTTCCGTGTAATCTTGCTCATCAACTTCTAGTAGCGGGTTGCTATCAAGTGCTTCTTGTATTTCTTGCTGGAGATCCAAGGTACTAAGCTGCAATAAGCGAATAGCCTGTTGCAGTTGCGGAGTCATTGTAAGTTGCTGGCCCATGCGCAGCTGTAATGATTGCCTCATTTATCTCTAACAATCCTTATAAATTGATATGATTAATCTTAGCAGATGCTTATAGTAATAACATAAATATTACAGTTTGAACTGCTCGCCTAAATAAACATCACGTACTGTTTTATCGTTTAATACAAATTCAGGAGTACCAGATGCAATTAGCTCACCATGAGAAACAATGTAGGCTTTTTCGCAAACATCAAGGGTTTCCCTTACATTGTGGTCGGTAATTAGCACGCCAATACCACGGTTTTTAAGGTGTTCTATAATTTTTTTAATATCGAGTACTGAAATAGGATCCACGCCAGCAAAGGGCTCATCAAGTAATATAAATTTAGGATCTGCAGCTAAAGCACGTGCTATTTCTACGCGGCGGCGTTCACCACCAGATAACGCCATGCCTAAGCTGTCGCGAATATGTTGCAGGCTAAATTCGTCCAGCAAGCTATTTAGGGTTTCTTCTCTGGCTTGTTTGTTTAGTTGCTTACGCGTTTCTAAAATAGCCATTAAATTTTGATACACAGTGAGCTTTCTAAAAATAGACGATTCTTGTGGTAAATAACCAATACCTAAACGAGCACGGCTGTGCATAGGAAGTAGGGTAATATCGTTATCATCAATTAATATTTTGCCTTTGTCACTAGGAACTAAGCCTACAATCATGTAAAAGGTTGTGGTTTTACCAGCACCATTTGGACCAAGTAAACCAACAATGCTCCCTGCTTTTACTTCAAGGCCTACATTTTTAACAACTTCACGGCCTTTATAGCTTTTTGCTAATAGCTCTGCTTTTAATGTACTCATGGCTGACCTTTATTGAGTTTTTGTTCTTTTTTTACGTCTATAGGCACTAAAATAGTGTGCACCCGATCAGTTGAGTTTTCATCTTTTTCAGCACTTATAAGCTGTTGCTCTATATCGTAGGTGATACTTTTAGCCGTAATTTTTTGCCCAGCTTGAGAAATGTTTGCATCTCCTACTAGGGTTAAAAAACGTTTCGCTACATCGTAACGTACTTCGTTAGCGCTGGCGCTCATGACAGTGCCATCTGCTTGCTTTTCTTCAAAATATGCAGGGCTGCCTGTGGCAATTAATAGTTGTTTATTATCGCCAAGTTCGTCGCGCTTATGTACTTCTAAACGATCGGCGGTGATACGACGATTACCGTGGATAATCTCTACGTTTTTTTCAAAAATACCAACATTTTCTTTTAGTTGACCTTCTTGTCGGTCAGCACTAATAGAAATTTGATTAGCTAGTGGGGAAGTACTTTGCTCTGCCGCATTACTATTAAATGCAAGTATAAGCGATGGAATAATAAGTATTTTTGCAAGGTTATTGGTCATAATATAGTGTTCGCGTATGGTTAATTAGTTTTATCACCTCGGTTGTTAAATTGGCTTCAAGGCCTTTACCGGTGATCTTTAAATTCGGTCCAGTTATAATAACGGGTTGTTCGCTGTGCATAGTGAGTAGCTTTATATCTACTTGAATATTGTCGGCGGTGATTTTGTCTATCATTGCACCATCAATTAAGTTTTGGGCAGTTACATTACCCTCTAAAATTAATTGTCTTTCATCGTAAAGTGTTGCTTCATCAGCATTTATACGCCACGTTTTTTGTCTGTCGTCGTACAATATAAAAGTAGGTTTTTCGAATAAGGTAAATCCTAGCTGCTCGTAAAGCTCCGTTTTAACCGCAGTTACTTTATGGCTAATTTCACCGTTTTCGTCAAAAGCTGTTTGTTTTAGCTCAATGGCGGTGTAATCGGGTTTAGCTATCACTTCTGCGTCGGCTTTAACAACCGTATTTATCTGAGTAAAATAAGGGTACCAAAGCCAAACCATACAGCTGATGAATAAAACGCTTAAGACTATGCGCGCTATATTCATGAACTAGTGCCTTGGCTGGTTAATGGTTTATTGTTTTCAAGCATAAGTAAGTCGGTCAGCTCTCTTACTGCACCAAAACCACCCGGCATTTGCGTAGTGTAATGTGCTAAGCGTTTAATTAGTGGGTGCGCATCGTTTACTGCGACTGCAAAGCCAACTAACTCCATAACAGGCATATCTGGGCCGTCATCACCAATATAAGCAATTTGCTCATCGCTTAAATTAAGCTTGTTTTTAAGCTCTTGGTAGGCAATAAGCTTGTTTTCTTGACCTTGATAAATATGCTGTACGGTTAAGCTGGTCATGCGTTGTTGTACTATTTGCGAGTGCCTGCCGGTAATAACCGCTACTTCAAAGCCGCTGTTAATAAGTGCTTTAATACCAAAGCCATCTTTTGTATTAAATGCTTTTAGCTCTTCACCTTGGTTGCCTAGGTAAATTCGGCCATCAGAAAATACGCCATCAATATCGCATATAAGTAGCTTTACTTTTTTTGCGCGCGCTTTAGCGTCATCACTTAGCGCTTGATAGAGCTCTTCAAATTGCATTTATAATACTCCCGCTTTAAGTAGGTCTTGCATATTGAGTGCACCAATAGGCTGATTATGCTCATTAATAATAATTAAGCCATTAATACGTTTATGTTCCATAATATTAAGCGCTTGCGCAGCAAGCATATCTTGGGTTGCCGTGGTACACGATTTAGTCATTACTGCATCTATTAGTGTGGTATGAATATCAACGCGTTGCTCTAAAATACGACGTAAGTCACCATCGGTAAATAACCCGGCAAGTTGCTGATTATCGTCAACTATGGCGGTCATACCTAAGCCTTTAGCTGTCATTTCAATCAGCGCATCTTTAATGGTTTGCGAAGTAGTTATAATAGGCGTATTTACACCGCAGTGCATAACATCTTTTAAGGTGAGCAGTAATCGCTTCCCTAAACTGCCACCGGGATGTGACAGTGCAAAATCATCGGCAGTAAACCCGCGCGCTTCTAACAGTGCTACTGCCATTGCATCGCCCATTGCGAGTGTGGCAGTGGTACTTGCTGTTGGTGCTAAGCCTAATGAGCAGGCTTCTTTTTCTACTTTAATGCATACATGCACGTTAGCAAGTGTTGCCATGGTTGATTGCGTATTTCCTGTCATGGAAATAATTTTTGCACCAAGGCGTTTTAACACTGGAATAATATTAAGTACTTCACTGGTTTCGCCAGAGTTAGAAATAAGCATAACGACATCGTTTTTAGTGATCATGCCCAAGTCGCCGTGGCTGGCTTCGCCAGGGTGCACAAAAAATGCAGGGCTGCCAGTACTTGCTAAAGTTGCCGCAATTTTATGGCCAATATGCCCCGACTTACCCATACCAATAATTATAATACGGCCGCTGCAGTCATACATAAGCTGACATGCCTGATGAAAATTATCATCTACATATTGTTTTATATCAAAAAGTGCTTGGCGCTCGATATCAAGAACGCGTAGTCCTTGCTCGATAAAACTTAGCTTGGTCATAGACAACTCTTACCCTATTTGACTAAAAATGTAACCTTGGTAAATCAAAAATGCGCTTAGCAGTAAACCACCTTCTACTCTATTGATACGCTGAGCGCCTCTAAAGTTCAATGACATAACAATAAGTGCCAAGGTTGCTGCAATCATAATCAGTACATCACGATTAGCAATAGAAGGGTCGATTACCGATGGGTTGATAATACCGGCAAGTGGTAACACGGCTAAAATATTAAAAATATTTGAGCCCACAATATTACCCAGCGCTAGGTCATCTTCATTTTTAAGTACACCTGCAACAGACGCTGCTAGTTCTGGTAAACTGGTGCCAATAGCAATAATAGTTAAGCCAATTACTAAGTCACTTAAGCCAAAGAATTTTGCAATATCGACAGCTGAGCCAACTAAAAAATGAGAACTAACAGGAAGTAATATCAAGCCTACAATTAGCCAAAAAACAGCCTTTTTAGTGGGAACGTTGTCGGGTACTTCATCGCAGGCTTCGTTTACAAATGGATCATTATTATTTTTAGCTCTTAGGGAAATAATAATAAGTCCAAAAATAAATACAATAAAACCAATAAGTAAGGCAATTGATTCTGGATATGAAAAATAGTTATCTGAAAAAATATACCAAGTAGCTAACGAAATAATTAATACCAGAGGTATTTCACGTTTTAGGGTACTTGATGAAACAGACAGCGGGCGCAATAAAGCGGTAATACCCAGTACTAATAAAATATTGGTTATGTTTGAGCCAACGACATTGCCTATGGCTGTATCGGTTTTGCCTGCTAAAGCGGCAGAAGCCGAAACCATCATTTCAGGTGCAGATGAACCCATTGCAACAACGGTTAACCCGACAATTAAAGTAGGCACGCCAAAGTTTTTCGCCAGTGCCGCGGCGCCGTAAACAAACTTGTCTGCGCTCCAAACTAAACCAACAAGACCAAAAATTAAAATAATAAATGAGGTAACCATTGTATTGAACCAGTTATTGAAAATATATATTGCGCGAATAGTAACAAAAGCCAATCTGAAAGTATAAATAAAACAGTGGCGAAGATGGCGGTTAATCACTTATTTTATAAATATTTAGGGTATGCTATGCAAAGGTTTAAGCCAAGGTTAAGGTGGTTTGAGCGAGCCTTATAGCTGTTTTGGCAATCACATTACAAAATCTTACGAATTGTTTTTTCCATCTTGGTCGAAAAAGCCTTAAAATAGGAATACGAGTGAATATTGTTATGGAGAGCGACTTGTCGCAATCAATAGTAGAAGTCAAGGATGTTTGCTTTTCAAGGGGCGATAGAATCATATATAAAAATATGAGTTTTAGTGTTCCTAAAGGTAAAATCACTGCCATTATGGGGCCAAGCGGCATTGGTAAAACTACCATGCTACGTTTAATTGGCGGTCAGCTAAAGCCTGACTCGGGTGATATTTTATTTGAAGGCAATAGCATTCCAAAAATGTCACGTAAAGTACTATATGAAGCACGTACCAAAATGAGTATGCTGTTTCAAAGTGGTGCATTATTTACTGACATGTCGGTATTCGATAATATTGCTTTTCCGATTCGAGAGCACACTAAGCTAAGTGAAGACCTTATTCGCTTAGTGGTATTAATGAAGTTACAAGCTGTAGGTTTACGAGGCGCTAAGGATTTAATGCCGTCGGAGTTGTCAGGTGGTATGGCTCGCCGTGCAGCTTTAGCCCGCTCTATAGCACTTGACCCTGAATTAATTATGTATGATGAGCCATTTGCAGGCCAAGACCCTATTTCTATGGGAGTACTGGTAAAGCTTATAAAGTCACTCAATGAAGTGCTTGGTTTATCGTCTTTAATTGTGACCCATGATGTTAACGAAGTCATGAGCATTGCCGATCACGTTATAATAATTGCCGATCAAGGTGTTATTGGTTGTGGATCGCCAGAACAAATGCGTCAACATGAATCTCCTTTGGTACAGCAGTTTTTAAAAGGCTTATCGGATGGTCCTGTGCCATTTCATTTCCCGGCACAAACATATGCAGATGAGTTGCTTGGAGAGAATAAATGATGTTGAATTTTCTGCAAAAAATAGGGCATAAAACACTAGGTCGTTTTGCAGCGCTGGGGCGCTCAGCGAATATGTTATTTGGTGCACTTGTGCACATACCTAATTTTAAAAAAGGCACCCCCTTACTCATTCGCCAGCTTTATATGGTGGGCTCACAATCGTTGCTCATTATTGTGGTGTCGGGGTTGTTTATTGGCATGGTATTAGCGCTGCAAGGCTATACAGTGCTGGTTGGTTATGGTGCTGAAGATAGCTTAGGTCCTTTAGTTGCACTGAGTTTACTTAGAGAGCTAGGCCCTGTGGTTACTGCATTGCTATTTGCTGGGCGGGCGGGCAGTGCGCTCACCGCTGAAATTGGCTTAATGAAAGCAACCGAGCAATTGTCATCACTCGAAATGATGGCCATTGATCCATTGAAACGTATAATTGCACCGCGTTTTTGGGCTGGTTTAATAAGTATGCCGTTGTTAGCATTAATATTTTCGGCAGTGGCTATTATTGGTGCCCATTTAGTCGGCGTTGATTGGCTAGGCGTTGATACCGGAAGCTTTTGGTCAATTATGCAATCACAAGTTTCGTTTCAGCAAGACATACTCAATGGCATAATTAAAAGCGTTGTATTTGCTATTGTAGTGACCTGGATCGCCCTTTATAAAGGATATGATTGTGTACCAACTTCTGAGGGGATCAGTAAAGCAACCACAGAAACCGTGGTGCACTCATCTTTAGCAGTGTTAGGGTTTGACTTTCTTTTGACAGCGGTAATGTTTACCAACTAGTAGGGTATAGATAATGAATTCACGGAAATTAGAGATTTTAGTTGGTTTTTTTGTCGCATTAGGCATTTTAGCATTTGCTATGCTTGCGCTTAAAGTGGCCAACACTGGTATTAGTGGCTCAGGTGACACATACACACTTAATGCTAAATTTGAAAACATAGGATCATTAAAACCCCGTGCACCCATTAAAGTGGGCGGTGTGGTTATTGGCCGGGTAGAATCTATTTATGTTCATCCGCAAGAATTTTTACCAGTTGTTAATATGACCATTGATGCACAGTATTTATGTCGTTTTTCAGATACTAGCTCAATCTCTATTTTAACCTCAGGCATTTTAGGTGAGCAGTACTTAGGGATTAACCCTGTTATCGCACCAGAATCTGCAGAGCAGCGTTGTTTAGGTTTAACTGTGGTACATAACGAACAAGATCAAGCAATTGATGATTTATTTGGCGTAGAAAGTAAAGCGCTAGGTGACGGCGGATCTATTACCGACACTAAGTCTGCCTTAGTGCTAGAAGAGTTAATTGGGCAGTTTTTATTCAACCAAGGTAGTGAGTAATTATTATGTTGAAAAAGTTTTTAGTTATTGCAGCGCTTAGTACCCTAACGTTTGCACAGGTAGTTAAAGCTGCCGATGTTAAGTTAACAGATCCTAACAAAATGGTACGCCAAGTGGCAGATAATACCTTTGAGCGGATCACAAAAGATCAGCCATTAATTATTAAAAATAATGAGCATTTACGTGTCATTGTTGAAGAAGAATTAATGCCCTACATTGACTACAAATATGCGGCACTGCGAGTATTAGGCAGCGAAGTATCAAAAGTGCGTGCAATAACCGATGGGGCTGAAAAAGCGCGCGCAATTAAAGATATTCAGCGCTTTATTGTGGTATTTAGAGAGTACCTAGTAGCAACGTACGCAGGTGTTTTTACCCAATACACCAACCAACAAGTTGAGTTTGGCGCACCACAACCTTTTAAAGGTAAAGATGTGGTGGTAGTAAAAACCAAGATAATTGAAGCGGGTAAACCCGATATTAAAATTGACTTTAAAGTACGTGAAGACAGAAGTGGTGAATGGCGTGCTTACGATATGATTGCAGAAGGTATTAGCTTACTAGATGCAAAGCAAAGCGAGCTACAAGGCATATTACGTCAACAAGGTATTGACCATGTAAGTAATCTTTTAGAGCAAAAGAGCCAACTGCCAGTACAGTTTCGAGGCAGCGACACCAATGACTAAGTTGGTGATAAGCCAAGTTGATGAGCAACATTTTCGAGTTAGTGGTGAGCTTACTCGAAGTTCAATTGGCGATGAAAAGCACCTGGGCAGCCAGGCAATAACCAAGCATAAAATCTGCTACTTTGATCTTAGTGACGTATCTAGGGTTGACACAGCAGGCTTAGCTTGGTTAATTCACACTTTTGCGCAGTACAAGCAACAAGGCATTCGCCTTGAGTTGCAAAATCTACCTGAACAATTGCAAAATTTAATGCAATTGGGTCAAGTTACAACCCTATTTGAGTGAGAGTTATGGAAACTAGCCAAGTCGAAATATTATTACGCGATGAACTTCAATTAGCAGAAGTACATGTTAAAGCCAATGGTAGCCATTATGAAGTAATAGCTGTTGGCGAATGCTTTGACGGTTTAAGCCGAGTGAAAAAGCAACAGCTAGTTTATGGACCATTAATGAATACTATTTCAGATGGCACCATTCACGCAGTATCAATTCGCGCTTTTACTCCTACAGAGTGGAAACGCGAGCAAAAATTTATTTTACCGCAATAAAAAAGGCCCCTACATGGATCAATTTGTAATTCAAGGTGGCACTTCGCTTGCGGGTGAAGTTACTATCTCTGGCGCTAAAAATGCGGCACTTCCTATTTTATTTGCTGCACTATTAGCCGATGGTAAAAGTACGTTTACTAATGTACCGCGCTTGCGTGACATAGTTACCACCGAAGCGTTATTAAAAACCTTAGGTGCGAGTGTTAATTGGCAAGGCGACACGCTTGTGATTGACGGCGCAACAGTGGATAAAACACTTGCTCCGTATGATCTAGTTAAGCAAATGCGTGCATCGGTACTGACACTTGGGCCTTTAGTGGCGCGTTTTGGTGAAGCACAAGTGTCACTCCCTGGTGGCTGCGCTATTGGAGCTCGACCTGTGGATATTCATATTCAAGGTTTAGAGCGCATGGGCGCACAAATCAACGTAGAAAACGGTTATATTAATGCCAAAGTAAATGGTCGCTTAAAAGGCGCTGAAATCTTTATGGAGATGGTTAGCGTTGGGGCTACTGAAAACCTATTGATGGCCGCGACCTTAGCCGATGGCAAAACTGTGCTTGAAAATGCAGCTTGTGAGCCAGAAATAACAGACTTGGCTAATTGCTTAATTGCTATGGGCGCTAAAATTACGGGTGCGGGTACAAACCGTATTGAAATTGAAGGCGTTGAGCGCTTAGCGGGTTGTGAGCACCGTATTTTACCAGATCGTATAGAAACAGGTACTTTTTTAGTTGCTGCTGCTATGGCCGGTGGCGAAGTGCTGTGTAAGATGACCGATTTTCATTCACTTGAGCCGGTAATTGAAAAGCTACGTGCAACCAATGCATTGTTAGAAGTACATGACAACAGCATTTATTTAGATATGCGCGGCAGAGAATTAAAAGCCGTTAATATTAAAACAGCTCCGCATCCTGGTTTTCCTACCGATATGCAGGCGCAGTTTACCGCATTAAATGTAGTGGCTAATGGTAGTGCCACCATTACCGAAACTATTTTTGAAAACCGCTTTATGCATGTACCTGAGCTACAACGTATGGGCGCAAATATTCGCTTAGAAGGCAACACAGCTATTTGTGGTGATACAAAAACTCTTAGCGGTGCCCAAGTTATGGCAACCGACCTACGTGCTTCAGCCAGTTTAATTTTAACCGGCATAGTGGCGCAAGGTGAAACGATAGTTGATCGTATTTATCATGTTGATAGAGGTTATGAGCGCATTGAAGATAAGCTCAGCGCGTTAGGTGCTAATATTAAACGTAGAAGTAGTTAAATAACTATTTAGTTAAGGTATTTTTAAAGGCCGGATAAGCTAATTTGCTATCCGGCCTTTTTATTAAAGCTTAGTTTCAAGCTCTGCAACCGTCACCATTATTTTTTCTATTTTACCATTGCGGTACAGCTCAAATTCTATTTCTTTACCGGGTTCGGTATTGCCTATTTTTTCTAACACTTTTTGTGGGTTTGCTACCGAAAGTCCTGCTATTTCAATTACAATATCTTGCTCTTCAATACCGGCCTGCCAAGCTGGGCCTAGTGGATCTAAGTTAGTAATACGCATACCTGCCACGGGCGTTAGGCTGTCGTTTACTTCTTTGCCTGTGCTATCTACAGCTGTCCCCTCAAACCCTAAGTAGCCACGAACCACTCGGCCATGGCGAATTAGTTTTGCCATAACCTCTTTTACTAAAGAGTAAGGAACCGCAAAAAATATTCCCTGTATGTTTAAGTTTTCGCGAGTTTTAAATTGCGCAGAAGTAATACCGACTAAATCACCATTGGAATTAACTAATGCACCGCCCGAATTGCCTACATTAATGGCTGCGTCCATTTGCAATAAATTATTATAAGGACTGTCGGTGATTTTTTGTTTGCCGGTGGCGCTAATAATGCCTTGGGTAATGGTTTGCCCTAAATTTAAAGGGTTACCAATGGCCAGTACAATGTCGCCAACACTTGATGAGTAGTCATCGTTAACAGGAATAACAGGTAAGTGATCGGCATTAATTTTTAAGAGCGCAAGGTCAGTAATAGTATCAAAACCAATAAGCTGTACATCAAAAAAGCGTCGGCCATCGGTTAATATAACCAGTATTTGGTCGGCATTATTAATCACATGATAATTGGTAAGAATATAGCCATCTTGCGACATGATCACGCCCGAACCTAGTTCTTGTACGGTGTTTTGTCGTTTATAGCGTGGTTCTTTAGAAATACTTTCTGAAAAAACGGTGACTACCGAAGGAGCCGCACGCTTAACCGCATCTGAAAAGCTTAAATGGTTGCTACTCATAGCACTGGGCAGTGGCACATTAGGCAGCAATGCAGTGCGCATATTAGGACTAAAAAAAACCACTAAAAAAGCAATACCTAGGCCTGCAAATAGAGGAGGGAGTATAAATTTTAAGATTTTTAGCACAAGATTCTTATTGTTAGTGAGCAATCTCTTTATGATGGCCAAAAAAAATAACAGCGGCAAGTGCCGCTGTTACTTTTATTGCATTTTAACGGTTATAAATTATTGAATGAGTACAAATATAGACTCACGACCGCGTTTTACCCCTAATACAATGTTGCCTTTGATGTTTTCAATGATCTGGTTCATATCATTTATGCTTTCTACGCGCTGGCGATTTACTTGCACAATAATATCACCTTCTTCAAGACCAACACGCGCTGCAGGAGAGCGCGGATCAACCGTACTAACTTCAATACCCTTAGCGTTATTTTTCTTAACGTTTTCTAATGTGGCACCTTGAAATGCAGGGTGTAATTCTTCGCCTGTTGCGGTAATACCAGATGCGCCATCTAGGGTTACTTTAACGGTTTTTATCTTACCATCGCGGTAAATACCTAATTTAACGTCTCGGCCTTCACCTAGGGTTGCTATTTTACTGCGTAATTCATGAAAGCCGCTAATATCACTACCATTAATGCTAATAATAACATCGCCTGCTTGTATGCCCGCTTTGCTGGCTGCAGTGTTATCCATTACTTGCATAACATACGCGCCCTGTTTTACGTCAAGCTGCTGTGCTTTGGCAAGCCCAGCATCGAGAGGGCGACCTGATATTCCTAGCGAGCCACGGCGAACTTCACCGTGTTCAATAATTTGATCAACTAAGTTTTTCATCATATTAGAAGGAATAGCAAAGCCAATACCTACGTTACCGCCAGATGCGCCTAAAATTGCGGTGTTAATTCCAATTAGCTCGCCATTTAAATTAACTAATGCACCACCAGAGTTACCTTGGTTAATAGCGGCATCGGTTTGAATGAAATCTTCGTAACCTTCAATATTTAAGCCACTGCGACCAAGTGCGCTTACTATGCCAGATGTAACCGTATGGCTTAAACCAAATGGGTTACCAATGGCAACAGCAAAGTCGCCCACCCGTAAATTATCAGAGTTAGCTAGCTTTACTGCGGTTAAATCATCTGCATCTATTTGTAATAAGGCGATATCAGACTCTTTATCAGTGCCAATTTTGGTTGCCTCAAACTCTCGGCCGTCTTCAAGGGTGACTATCATTTTTTCGGCGTCTTGGATCACATGGTTGTTAGTGACCACATAACCTTTCTTAGCATCAATAATAACCCCTGAGCCTAACCCGCTAAATTGACGTTTTTGACTGCGAGGTTGTGGGTTACCAAAAAAGAACTCCAGCGGATCGGCGCGGCGACGTATTTCTTTTGAGCCCGACACCTGGATACTGACAACACCAGGGGTTATTTGCTCTAACATAGGCGCAAGTGTTGGTAATTGTTGGCCATTTACTGCAATCGGCATTTTTGCGTAAGACGTAACCGGGCTCAATAATAGGCTAGTAGACAAAATAGCTGCGCTGATAAGTGATAATTTCATTTTCATAGTCAGGGTTTACTCCACTTAGGATAAGCGAAAACAAAAAGGGCTACTTTAAAAGCAGCCCTTTTCGGTTTATTTAGGGCCTGTTGACCTTTCAGGATTGTAATTTGTTCTATCTAGAGGGGGTTTAATCGCGGCGCGAGATTTGTAACCTAGTGGGCTAAGTAAAAACCGAGCAACAATGAGTAAATTCCCCCTAGGACGAACCCAAGGGCAGCGCATGTTTGTTATTTATGCTGCGTTATCGCCTGTTTATGTGAAATAACCACATGGCACAGGCTCTGCCTTGCCTAAAAATCAAACATACTGCTGCAAATTCAACCTCGAAAGAAAAACAGGCCCTTTAAAACAACAAAGCTGTTATATCTAAAGACTATGGGGTTGAAAAAAAGTTCATCAAGATGCTGTTGAAGATTTTGCTTCGCCAGCAAACAAACCAGACTCACCCGATACGTAATCAGCCGGCTGTGCATCGGCGTTAGAGCGATCTGAGCGGCGCTCTTTAAGTGAAGCTTGTAACTGCTCAGTCATCTCTTTAGAGAAAAAAGGTTCAGCAGGTGCTTTATTTCTGTCCTCTAGTAACAACTGATTAGTTTCTTCAACATGGCTAAGTAACTGATCGTAATTGTCTTTCATTTTAGTTACTAACTTACCAGTATTTGCTAAGTGATCAGCTACATCTTGTCGATATTGCTCTAGCGTATTTTTTGCTTGTTCAACCTGCTCTTCTAATTCATCATGCTTGAACTGTTTTTTAGTGACAAATGCACCGATGAAAAATGCGGCTATAGCAACAATAATAACTAAACCGACCCATGTAAATGTACCCATAAATATCACCTCTTTGGGAAAATAACTAACGAATATCTTAAATCAAACTAAGTCTAATATACCCTGACTAATGATGCGTGTTAATATGCTTTGTAAATTAAACTGCGTTTTAACTGTAAATAGATATGACTCCTTGGCAAACATACCAGCAAGACCTCAAGCGTGATGACTTTGTATACGACGCAGCACAAGAAAATGCTGTACGTCATTTACAGCGCTTATATGATGATTTAACTCAAGCAAAACCGCAACCTACCGGTTTTTTTGCAAAGCTATTTAATAAAACAGAGCCTGCACCTATAAAAGGTTTGTATTTTTGGGGCGGAGTAGGGCGTGGTAAAACGTATTTAGTTGATACCTTTTATGAAGCACTACCGGGGCAGCGTAAAATGCGCGTGCATTTTCACCGCTTTATGCACCGAGTACATGACGAGCTTAAAAAATTAAATAAAAAAGAAAACCCACTAGAAATAGTAGCTGATATTTTTAAAGCCGAAACCGATATAATTTGTTTTGATGAATTTTACGTTCAAGACATTACCGATGCTATGTTACTCGGTGGCTTAATGGAAGCACTGTTTGCTCGTGGCATAGTGTTAGTTGCTACGTCGAATATTATTCCCGATGAGTTGTATCGAAATGGCTTACAGCGCGCGCGCTTTTTGCCCGCGATTGCGCTTGTTAATGCAAATACAGAAATAGTAAATGTCGATTCGGGCATAGATTACAGATTAAGAACTTTAGAGCAGGCAGAGATATTTCACAGCCCACTCGATGAGCAAGCCGATAAAAATCTATTTGAATACTTTGATAAGTTATCACACGAACAGGGTAAATCTAATACCGCCATTGAAATTGAAGGGCGCATGATTAAAACCCGTAAAGTATCTGATTGTGTTGTAATGTTTGAGTTTAGCGAATTATGTGAAACCGCGCGTAGCCAAGTAGATTACATGGAAATTAGCCGTTTATATAACACAGTTATTTTGTCTAACGTAAAACAATTTGGGCAAGTAAATGACGACGCAGCAAGACGCTTTATTGCATTAGTAGATGAATTTTACGAACGCCACGTGACTTTAATAATTTCGGCAGAAAAACCCATTACAGAGCTCTATACTCAAGGTAATTTAAGCTTTGAGTTTAAACGCTGCATAAGTCGCTTACAAGAAATGCAGTCGCTAGAGTATTTAGCGAAAGAGCATTTAGCATAAAAGTTAGCGCCTTAGGGCTAATTTATTCTTTTGAGGAAGGGGCTCAATGCTAGAGCCCAATACACAGCGAAGGTCTTTTTAATATAAAGTGCCTAGCAGTTAAAAAATTTGTGGAAAAAACAACCCGCCGGTAGTAATGCAATAAAAGTGCTGATATACTCCCGCTCCTGCCACGTTGCGTTCTATGCCTTCATATAGTCTAGCCACTTGTGAGCGGCGCAAAAGTCTAAAACTCGAAGGGGTTATAGCAAACTTAGAGCAGTAGTTAATATTAACTACTTGTGGTTTTAATTGAAAAACATTGGATTTTTATAAATGAAAACGTTTGTTGCTAAACCAGAAACAGTAAAACGTGACTGGTACGTAGTTGACGCTGAAGGTAAAACTTTAGGTCGCATCGCTACTGAAATCGCTCTCCGCCTACGCGGTAAGCATAAAGTTGAATATACACCGCACGTAGATACTGGTGATTATATCATCGTTATCAACGCTGAAAAAGTTACTGTAACTGGTAACAAATTCAAAAACAAAGTGTACTATTCACACTCTGGTTTTCCAGGTGGTCTTAAGTCTACTACTTTTGATAAACTTCAAGCTGCAAAGCCTGAAATGATCATCGAAAAAGCTGTTAAAGGCATGTTGCCACGTGGTCCTTTAGGCCGCGCTATGTACCGTAAACTTAAAGTTTACACAGGTACTGAGCATAACCATGCTGCACAACAGCCTCAGGTTCTAGACATTTAAGGAGCACCATCATGGCAAATCAATACTACGGTACAGGTCGTCGTAAAAGTTCTAGTGCTCGCGTGTTCTTACGCCCAGGTACTGGTAACATCGTAATCAACAAGCGCTCTTTAGAAGAGTACTTTGGTCGCGAAACAGCACGTATGGTTGTTCATCAAGCTCTAGAGCTTGTTGATATGACTGAAAAGTTTGATCTTCACATCACCGTTTCTGGTGGTGGTACAACTGGTCAAGCTGGTGCAATCCGTCACGGTATTACTCGTGCACTTATGGAGTTTGACGAGTCACTACGTCCACAACTTCGTAAAGCAGGTTTCGTAACTCGTGATGCACGTAAAGTTGAACGTAAGAAAGTGGGTCTTAAGAAAGCGCGTAAGCGTCCACAGTTCTCAAAACGTTAATATTTACGTTATCAAGAATTCAAAAACCCAGCTTATGCTGGGTTTTTTGTTTTTCGCGACATAATAAATGGTAACTTTGACGATAGGTAATTGATAAACTCAGCGTGTTTAATGAGCAAAAGTAAAAAAACACTCAGTGAATACTAAAAAAGTTAAATAATTATCGTAATTAGTTTAAATCCATCAGTTAATTGGTGAATTTTTTTGCTACAATTGGCTGGCAAATAATGTGAGCAGGTTTAGCCCTAGCAAATGCAGTTGTTACTGCTTGTTTTGGTGAGGTTGACCTGAGTCAGTATATTATTTTTACAGAAGCGATATGATAGTCATTCGGCTTCATACTCGAGCTAACTTAATCTATTTTTTGAGCAAGTCAGGATTATTCGAGCATGGGGCTGTGAGTAACCTTGTTTTAAACAAGGATTTAAATATGATCGTTTCTATTTTATAATTCAAAAAAATTAACCTGCTGTAACTGATGTTCTCAATATAGCAAGTGTTGAGAATCATAGTGGAGATAAGTGGATGAGCAATGCGCCTGTAGACAATGGCCGACGTCGCTTTTTAACCATAGCTACCTCTGTTGTTGGTGGTGTTGGTGCGGCTGGGGCTGCTGTTCCTTTTATTGCGTCTTGGAATCCAAGTGAGCGAGCTAAATCTGCGGGTGCGCCTGTAGAAGTAGACATAAGCAAACTTGAGCCAGGACAATTAATACGTGTCGAGTGGCGTGGTAAACCTGTATGGGTTGTATCACGGACCCCAAAAATGCTTGAGCAAATGAAAGGACATGAAGATCAACTTCGTGACCCGCATTCGCAAGAGCCACAACAATTAGAATCATCAACAAATGATTACCGTTCATTGCGTCCAGAAATATTTTTGGCTGTAGGTATTTGTACTCATTTAGGATGTTCACCTAGCTTTTTACAAGGTGGCTTTGGTGAAAAAGTGGAAGGGACTGACGACGGTTTTTACTGTCCATGTCATGGTTCTAAGTTTGATATGGCTGGCCGTGTATTCCAATCGGTACCTGCACCATTAAACCTAGAAATACCACCATACACTTTTCTTGATGAAACCACTATATTAGTGGGCGAAGAACAAGGAGTGGCCTAATGTTTGGTAAGATTATTAGTTGGCTAGACGACCGTATACCATTGACACGTGTCTGGAACATGCATATTGCACAGTACCCAGCACCTAAAAACTTTAACTTTTGGTACTTCTTTGGCTCACTAGCTATGTTAGTACTAGTTAACCAAATTCTTACAGGAATTTGGTTAACTATGAACTATGTACCTTCTGCTGAGGGGGCGTTTGCATCAGTTGAATACATCATGCGTGATGTTGATTATGGCTGGTTATTACGTTATTTACACTCAACCGGTGCATCAGCGTTTTTCATCGTTGTATATTTACATATGTTCCGTGGCATGATCTACGGTTCTTATCAAAAACCACGGGAATTACTGTGGGTATTTGGTATGTTTATTTTCTTAGCGCTAATGGCCGAAGCATTCATGGGGTACTTATTACCATGGGGGCAAATGTCATTTTGGGGTGCACAGGTAATCATTTCACTATTTGGAGCAATTCCGGTTATAGGTGATGATTTAACACTTTGGATCCGTGGTGATTACGTAATATCGGGTGCAACGCTTAACCGCTTCTTTGCATTGCATGTTATTGCTTTACCATTAGTTATCGTGATTTTAGTATTTTTACACATAGTTGCACTACATGAAGTAGGGTCAAATAACCCTGAAGGCGTAGATAACAAGCGTAAAAAAGGTACGGTAGCTGAAGAAGATAAACCTAAGTTTAAGTTCCATGAATATTATACTGATAAAAAAGATATTCTTGATGCGATCCCGTTCCACCCTTATTACACAGTAAAAGATATTGTGGGTGTGGTTGGTTTCTTAATATTGTTCTGTTGGGTGGTGTTCTTTATGCCAGCCATGGGTGGTTTCTTTTTAGAAGCGCCAAACTTTGAAGCGGCTAACCCGCTGAAAACACCAGAGCATATTTTTCCAGTTTGGTACTTTACGCCATTTTATGCAATCTTACGTGCGATCCCTGATAAGTTAATGGGTGTTGCAGCAATGGGTGCATCTATTGTAGTGCTTGCGTTATTACCTTGGATAGATCGTGGTTCAGTTCGCTCAGTTCGTTACCGTTGTGGTTTCCACAAATGGAACATTGCAGGCTTTGTTGTTACTTTTGTTCTTTTAGGTTGGGTTGGTGCAACACCACAAACTGACATGAAAACAATTGTTTCGCAGATATGTACTGTGACTTACTTTATGTTCTTCGTACTGTTATTTGTATACAGTAAGAATGAAAAAACTAAGCCATTGCCTGAGAGGTTACTGAAATGATGAAAAAGCTACTTATTGGTTTATTTGCATTATCAATTAATGTGTTGCCGGCAATGGCTGCAGGTCCTTCAGTGGCATTATTAGATGCTGGTAATGACCTAACAGATCAGCCTTCGTTGCAACGCGGTGCTAAATTGTTCATGAACTATTGTGTTGCTTGTCATCAAATGCAATACCAGCGTTATGAACGTACTTTTCGTGATATCGGTATTCCAACGGAAATTGGCGCAGAACAGTTAATTTTTGACGGTTCAAAAGTAGGTAGCCATATTACCAATGCGATGGCGAAAGAAGATGCTGAAAAGTGGTTTGGTGCTGCGCCACCAGATTTAACTAACGTTGCACGTGTTCGTGGTTCTGATTGGATATATACGTATTTAAAATCGTTCTACAAAGATGAGTCACGTCCATTTGGCGTAAACAATACATTGTTTCCATCTGTAGGTATGCCGCATGTTCTGCAAGAACTACAAGGCTTACCAACAGCTATTACAGAAGAAGTAGAAGTGAATGGTCATACTGTGACCAGAATTATTGCTACTGAAACTGATGGCTCAGGTGAATTAAGTGTAGATGAATACGACCAAGCTGCTCGCGATTTAACCAACTTCCTTGAGTACGTGGGTGAACCTTCACGTCTTGAGTCAGAAGCAATAGGTATTAAGGTAATTGGGTTTTTATTCATCCTATTTATCTTGGCATTTATGCTTAAGAAAGAATACTGGAGAGATGTTCATTAAGTTTGAACATGTTTAAAGGTAATTTTGCAATAGGGGCTTAAGCCCCTATTGCTGTTTTAGTTATTTAATGGAGGTAGGCATGGCCGTAGCTGCCAATAAGCGCCCTGTAATGACCCTTTTTTCTGGTGCTAACTGTATGTATAGCCACCAAGTACGCATTGTACTTGCTGAAAAAGGTGTAAGTGTAGATATTCATTTGGCTGAAAAAGATAACCTGCCAGAGGCACTTCACGAAATTAACCCTTACGGTACAGTGCCAACACTGATTGACCGTGAGCTTGGTTTATATCAGGCAAATATCATCATGGAATACCTTGATGAACGTTTCCCTCATCCTCCACTAATGCCTGTTTACCCGGTAATGCGTGGCCGTAGCCGTTTAATGATGCACCGTATTGATACTGATTGGTACAGCCTAGCTGACAAAATCACTAACAACGCACCAGATGCTGCTCAAGCTCGTAAAGAGTTAACAGAAGCATTGCTTGCGGTTGCAGCAATCTTTAGCGAAGCACCTTACTTTATGAGTGAAGAGTTTAGCTTAGTAGATTGTTACCTTGCTCCACTATTATGGCGTTTACCTGAATTTGGTATTGAGCTTAACGGTGCAGGTTCTAAAGAGCTTAAAGAGTATATGATCCGCTTATTTGAGCGTGAATCATTCCAAGCTTCTTTAACTGAAACTGAGCGTGAGATCCGTTTATAATGACGCCTAATCGTCCTTATTTATTACGCGCTTTTTTTGATTGGATTGTTGATAACGAATGCACGCCACATTTAGTGGTTGACGCTGATTACCCTGCAGTACAAGTGCCAACACAGTTTGTGCAAGACGGACAAATTGTATTAAACATAAGTCCTTCAGCGGTAACGCAGTTTTTGTTAGATAATGAGCAGCTTAGCTTTAGCGCGCGGTTTGGTGGTCAGCCAATGCAAGTGTATGTGCCTTTAAGGGCTGTACTTGCAATATACGCGCGTGAAAATGGCGAGGGTACGGTCTTTACAGCAGATGAGTTTTTAGAGGACGAAGACGACTTTGCTCCAGATTTTGAAAGTGTTGATTCATCAGCAAATTATGTTGACGAAACACCACCAGAAAAGCCTGAAAAGAAAAAAGGTTCGCATTTACGTGTTATAAAATAATACATTTTATAATCTGTTAATGATAAAAGAAAAACCGCTAATAAGCGGTTTTTTTATGTCTGTATAAAAGTAAAAGGTTTTAGGTATTAGGTATTAGGTAGAGATTAAGCCAACCACAAAGTTTCGCTTAAGGCTTTATGCCTTAAAGTTTGCGGGAGTGGGCTGCGAGAAGTGGGTTAAGGTTGATTGTTGTAACGGCGGGTTTTCCCACCGGTATAAAAAACCTTGCAGTGTTAACTACAAGGCTTTTATATTCATCGAACCAGCTATCTTTACAAATATTCAAATACTTTAATTACGCGCTCAACACCCGATACATTACGCGCAATATTTACTGCTTGCTCTGCTTCTGCGTCAGAAACTAAACCCATCAAAAATACTTCGGCATTTTCAGTCACTACTTTAATATTATTACTGCTAATATTTTTAGCGGTTAATAGCTGTGCTTTTACTTTTGAGGTTAACCAAGAGTCATGAGTTTGGGTAGTCACCCCAATATTTGAACCAATACGAATTTGGTTATGTATTTTTCGAATGCCAGCAACACTCTCAATGGCTCTATTAGCTTCGTTTTTCATTTCTTCATTGGCAACTTGGCCAACTAATAAAACAATGCCATTAACGCTTACAGCGCTAATATGAGCAAATTTATGCAAGCGATCTACTTCACTAATTGCAATGCTAGCTTTTATTTCAATATTGCTGTCATCGATCTGAGAGCCAATTGTGCGACGATCGTTTGCAGCTGTTATTGCACTAGCAGTACCAGCAACCACTGCGGCTGCACACCCTTGCAGTAATACAACCGTGCCTAAAATAATAAGGGAGCGTTTAAACATAATTTTCATCCTGCGGGAAAAGCGTTAAATCAACCAGTTCACTTAAACAATGTAAGTTAACTAAATGCGACTCGATAATACGGCTTGGGCGTTTAGAAGGCGTTCTAATCTCAACATCATTAGGGCCAAGTAAACCAACTAGCTCACCGCCGTCATCACCAACCATAACTATGACCTTCATATCCTTAGTTAGTGCCGCCTCTACCGCTGAAATAATTTGTTTTTCATTACCATTAATAGCCAGTGCCAGCAGTAAGTCACCTTGTTGAGCAAAGGCACGTACTTGACGAGCAAACGTGTCGTAATCGTCAACCTGAGTACTTTGCCCTAAGTTAATACTCTCTTGCGATAACGCAATAGCTGGCAGGCAAGGGCGCTCGGTTTCATAATGATTAACTAAAACACCTGCCATGTGTTGAGCAAGCATATGGCAGTTAGCTGTACCGCAACAAATAAGCTTATTGCCGTTGATCAGGCTTTGAGCAATGGTAAAAGCGGCTGACTCTAATGCACTGGGTAATACCTCACCCGCTGCTATTTGTACCTGAATGCTTTCTGTAAAAATTTCTTTAATTGTGTCTTGCATAGAATACCAACAATTTATACCTAGTTCTTTGTTTTTAAAATACGTTTTTGAGCCAGTTAATATGCATAGACGGCTCTCCAGTGATTGCTACATAATCGATTCTTAACGGCTGATTTGTTAGGTTTTTAGCGGCTAAGTAATGATAAATACTGCGTTTTAAGCGTGCTTGTTTTTGTATACTTAATGCGTAATTAGCGCCGCCGCGAGCGTGGTTTTTACGAAACTTAACTTCCACAAAAACCAAAGTGTTACCGTCTTTCATAATTACATCAAGTTCGCCAAAGGGGCAGTAATAGTTACGCTCAATTGCTGTTAACCCTTGAGAAACTAAATACTTTTGTGCCTGGAGCTCATAATACTGGCCTTTTTCACGACTGTTTTGCCACAGCTGTTTAAACCAAGACATGTCGCCCCCTTAGTTATTCGGTAATGTATAAGTCACTGGCTGATTGCATAAATAATGGTACAGGGCGTTGTGTTTTTAGTTGCACAGCCTTAATCCGACGATTGGTATATTGTGCCCAGTCTAATGTGCGTTCAATATGCCCGCTAGTATTAACCGAGAGCTTACCACTTAAACCGCTAAACTGATTCCCAGGGGAAAGACTTAGTTGTTTAATGTCATGTAATATAGTTACTGCATCGTAGGCCATAGCAAATAAACGCTGACTTATATCGGCGTGCTCTGGCCACAATGTTTCGTATTGCTGGCGAAGATTATGCTGTTTAATTTGCGACTTTAACATCCAAGGAAGTTCGGTAAAGTATAAGCCATCTAAGTCGCCTTTATCGGTACGATCAATTTGGCTACTATGGCTTTTAGAACTAGCATAAAGCGGGATCCTATCAGCAAATGTACTTACATTAACGTCTAAATACGGCTTTATTAAACGGGTTTCTATTGCATCGCCTAAGATATAAATAGCGTCTATATCGCTGCGCGAGCGTGTTTCGTTTTCGACTTCTTGCTTAAATAAAGTTTTAACGGTTTTGATCCGCTCTTTACTTTTATCAACCTCAAGTAAGCTGGTAATCGTATCAGGCATGTCTTGATTACTGTTATAAAAGCCAATTTGTGGTTTGGTTTCGCTATAGCGTTGCCACTGCAGGTTAAAGTAATCAACCAAACGCTGCCCGTTTGCATTATTAGGCGCAAGTAACATAGGCTTTTGGTAGCCCTGAGCTAAAAAGTGCTCTAATGCTTGTTGTACTTCATGCTCGGGGTTAAGGGCAAAAAAGTAGTGCTGTAACGAAAGCCGCTCACCATCAAAGGTATTTAAATGCATAGTAGGTATGTCTATAAGCACTTGCGCATTAGCAAGTTTATCTATATTCGCTTTTAACAGTGGACCAACAACAAAGTCGGGTTTTATTTGCGCTATTTTAGCCGTAATTTCATCAACATCACTGTTTTCATCAATAAAAATGGTTTCATTAATGCTTTGCTGATCAAGTGCTGCGAGCACGCCGGCTTTAAGTGCATCACCTAAGCGTTCATTAGCACCAGATTGCGGCAGTAGTACAACTAAACGCTCTATTATTACAGGCGTTAAGTCATTCACTAACTCATCTTGTTTAGATAAAACTACTTTAGCAGGGTGCCCGGGGTAGCGTCTCAACCAATTATTAATAGCTTGGTCAAGTTCAACGGCACTGCCAGCATAAACTTGATGGTACAAAGCAAGGTTAACCCAACCTTGTTGAATAACCGACCCTCTGTTAAAGCGTTCAAGTGTATAAGAGGAAAGCTTTTTTAAGTTATCCCATAAGTTTTGGTTTAGCTGTGCAATATCAATATTGTTTTTAGTAGCAGACTCAGACGCTGCAAAAAAGTAAGGGGCTGCGCGTTTCGCAAAGTCTTGCGATGCATACACACTGGCGGTTAAAAATTGATGCCAGGCAAAATGTTCAGGCTGTTTAAGTTGACCATCTAAAGACTGCAAAATAACTAACGCTTGAGCGTTTTTATTTTGCTGCTTTTGCGCAAACGCAATATAAAGACGATTTTGAATCTGATCAACACTTGGGGTTAATTCTAACTCACCGCATACCTTTTCTAATAACGACCAACTTTGCTCATTCACTGCAGCATCGCGGGCACTATAAAGTAGCTGTATTTTATCGGCACCTTGGCGGTTTTGCGCCAATTGGTAGATAGATAACGCACTATTAGCTTGGTTTTTTAGTGCATTGGCACTGTTACTGAAGTTATCACTGTTTTTAGTTGGTTTTTCGGTTGTGCTACACGCCGATAACCCTGACAATATAATTAATAGACTAACTAGTTTAAGTCGCACAATGATTTCCCAATACGTTAACGCGATTTGCTTATATTACTGACTGACGCAGGAGACCTCAATGTTAAATGAGGAGAATTCACAGAAAATTGGCACTCTTTACATTGTAGCCACCCCAATTGGCAATTATGACGACTTAAGTCAGCGTGCAATCGCGACATTATCGCAAGTTGACTTAATCGCTGCTGAAGACACACGCCATACTGGCAAGCTACTTAGCCACTTTGGTATCAAGGCTAAAACCTTTGCTTTACACGATCATAACGAAAAGCAAAAAGCACAACAAATTATCGATCAGCTCAATCAAGGCTTAAATATAGCCTTAGTATCAGACGCAGGCACACCTTTGATCAGCGATCCTGGCTATGCGGTGGTTAATTTATGCCGCGAGCAAGGCGCACATGTTACACCCATTCCTGGAGCATGCGCTGCAATAACCGCTGTATGCTGTTCTGGCTTACCAACTGATCGCTTTCAATTTGTTGGTTTTACACCAGCAAAAAGTAAAGCACGCCAAGAATTTTTTATTGATGCAGTTAATTCTGGCATTACTAGCATAATGTATGAAAGTACCCATCGTATTATGGCAAGCCTTGATGACTTAGCCGAGGCACTTGGCGATGATCAGCAAGTGGTGTTTGCTAAAGAGCTGACTAAAACCTTTGAAACATTTTTTAATGGCAGTGTGAGTGAGTTAAAAGCATTTTTAACTAACGATCCTACCAAGCAGCGCGGCGAAATAATACTCATGTTGCCGGGTAAACCTAAGCTAATAGACGACGTACCGCCTGAAGCACGTAAAATGCTAGCGCTGCTTGAAAGCGAAATGCCAATGAAAAAAGCCTGCGGTATTGTAGCCGATTACTTTGGTATGAAAAAAAATGCGCTGTATAAAACAATAATTGACGAAAAAGGGTAAATCTTTACTGCGCTTGGCATTATCCTCAGGTATAATCCGCGCCGAGTTAGCCAAGATAATCGCTGCCTGTGACGAAAATGATCAGGGGGAGGAAAGTCCGGGCTCCATAGGGCAGAGTGCCAGTTAACGGCTGGGGGGCGCGAGCCCACGACAAGTGCAGCAGAGAGAAGACCGCCAATCTTCGGATTGGTAAGGGTGAAAGGGTGCGGTAAGAGCGCACCGGGCCGCTAGTAATAGTCGGTTGCAAGGTAAACTCCACTCGGAGCAAGACCAAATAGGGTTCCTTATGGCGTGGCCCACGTTGGAACCGGGTAGGTTGCTTGAGCCATAGAGCGATTTATGGCCTAGACGAATGATTATCACTTTCTTCGGAAAGGACAGAACCCGGCTTATACGGCTAACTCACTCATTCAATAAAAAGCCCGCAGTGCAAACTGCGGGCTTTTTTGTGTCTAAAATAAAAGTAGGCTCGATATAACCTGATACGACCTTATAAAACTAGCTCCCTGATTTTTTAACTAGATAATATTTTTACCTTGCTCGGGATCGCGGGATTGATCTGCTTGCTCGCGTATTTCATCGGTGTCGCTACTTACGTCATCTAAGTTTTTGGCTTGAGCTTGTGTTTCTGATACTTTTTTAGTTGGCGCTATAGGCTCACTTTTTTCTGGGGTTACAGCTTCAAGGTTAGGATCGCTAAGTATAATGCGTTCTCTGGCATCGTCTGGCATGCTGATGTTATGACTAGTAAATTCGTTTACTAATTCTCGCATTAGCTGTGAGGCCACTTTAGCGGTACTGAACTGCTCGCTATTAACCCAAAAAAATAACGTAAAGTTAATTGTTGATGAGCCTAGGTTTTTAATTAATACCTGCGCAGGTGGATCGGTTAATACTGCGTTTTGTTGGTTTGCAATTGTGAGGGCTAGGGTTTGTGCGCTGCGTATATCGTTATCATACCCTATGCCTATTTCTACTTTGCCGCGCATTTTAGGGTTGGCAGTGAGGTTTTTAATAATATTTTTGTACACAGTGGCATTAGGTATTTGAATATGGTTACCGTCGTAGTCAACTAAAGTGGTTGCGCGAGCGGTTACTTTTTTAACTATGCCGAGGCGGCCTTCTACCTCAATTACATCATCTATTTTAAAAGGGCGTTGTATGCTTAATAATAAACTAGCTATAAAATTTTCGGCAATATCTCTAAATGCAAAACCGAGAATAAGCCCTATCAAACCTGTGCCACTCATTATAGCTACGGCAAACTGTGTCAGCCCAGCTAAACGTAAAAACAAGTAAATACCCAATAGTAGGATTAAAATACTTATACTTCGTCTTATAACCAGATGAATAAGTGCACTATCGGTTAAATATTCAATAGGTTTAATTAATAGGCGTGATAACGGCCTGGCAAGGATGTAACTTATTACAACTATAATAATCCCTAAAAATAGGGTGGGTAAGGTTTGCACTACTACATGTAGGAATTGCATGCTTTGCTCTTGCAAAAACGCCCACGACAATACATCGGCTTTAATGCTTGGAGTAGCAGGGGCTGCATTAACTGCAGTTATAATGTTATTTAAAGCACTGAGCATGGGGGTTATCTGTGTTAAATCATCTTTATAAACAATAATAGCAAGTTTAATACCAAGCGCATTGGTGTTGGCAAACATTTTGCTCTCTTACTGCTATATAACAAAGGAGTTAAAATGAGCGATGTAAAACGTGGTCAAGATGCACAGCAACCAGTAAATATTCCGTTGCTTGGTTGGTGGGATATTACTAAGCGTATTTTTACTCAAATGAGTCGTGATAATTTATCGTTAGTGGCCGCTGGCGTGGCATTTTATGCGTTACTGGCTATTTTTCCAGCGCTTGCTGCACTTGTATCTATTTATGCCTATTTTGCATCACCTACAGATATTGGGGCGCATTTAAGTCAGGTAATTGAGCTGCTACCAGAGAGTACCGGAGAGTTAATTTTGTCGCAAATAGCCAGTATCGCCCAAAGCTCAAGTACTAGCTTGAGTTTGAGCGCAATTGGCACATTAATATTAACTATTTGGAGTAGTTCAAAGGGCAGCCAAGCATTAATTACAGCCTGTAATATAAGTTATCAGGAATATGAAAAACGCTCATTTTTTAAAGCACAACTTGTACGCTTTCTGTTTTCGATTGGCGCTATTGTGGTGGCTATTTTTGCGCTGTTAATTATTGGTATTTTACCGGTAGTACTTAATTTAGTGGGATTAAAAGAAAATATAGATTTACTCATCACGTTTATTTCATGGCCATTATTAGCATTTACTTTTAACTTTGCCTTAGTGCTTTTATACCGTTACGCGCCGCATCGTAAACCTGCTAAATGGCGTTGGATCACCTTAGGATCTGTTATTGCGACAATTTTATGGATAGTCGCTTCAATTGGTTTTTCATTTTATGTATCGAAATTTGCCAGTTATAACGAAACTTATGGCTCGTTAGGTGGGGTGGTTATTATGCTGATGTGGCTATACATTAGTGCTTATATTGTAATTTTAGGGGCGACAATTAATGCTGCCTCAGAGCAACAAACTGCAATAGATAGTACAATAGGCCCAGATAAAAAAAGAGGTGAGCGCGGAGCCTATGTTGCCGATCATCTTGATGTGAAAGAGCTTAATAGGTAAGTAACTTTACAAGTACTCATAATAGAGTCTTGTAAAGTTTGGTGCCTAACGCTGTGGTTATTTTAGTGCAATGATTTGGCTTGTGGTTAGTAAGCTCATAAACTGCTCTTTAGGTAAGGGTTTTGAAAATAAATAGCCCTGCCCATAGTCGCAACCAGCTTCAAGTAACAGTTGCATTTGCTGCTTGGTTTCTATTCCTTCAGCAATTACTTTTAACCCTAACTGATGCGCCATAACGATAATGGTTTCGCACAATACCAGCTCCTGGCTACCTTTATTAATGTTATCAACAAAGCGTTTATCTATTTTAAGGTAGTCGGTATCCATTTCTTGTAAGTAAGCGAGAGAAGAGTAACCGGTGCCAAAATCATCAAGGGCTAATTGCATTCCCGACTGAACCAGTGCCTTTAAACGGCTTTGTGTTAAAGCCTCAGGGTTGACCATTAAGCCTTCTGTTATTTCAGCAACAATTGATGATGCAGGCAGGTTTGCTGCATTAAGCATAGCTCCCCACTCATCTATCCCGCTATCTGGGGTAGATAGCTGTATTGGCGATACATTAACGCTCAGCTGAAAATCATTGGTTATGTGTGCTTTTATATCATTGAGTGTTTGTAATGCTTGGGAGAAAACAAATTGCCCAAGTATATTTATTTGTCGGGTTTCCTCAGCTAACGGAATAAAGTCAGCAGGGCTTATTAAGCCTTTTTCAGGGTGACGCCAACGAATTAATCCTTCAGCTTTGTGTACGTGCAAGTCTTTTAGGCAGACGATAGGTTGATAAAACAATTCAAACTGCTCAAGCTCTATTGCTGTTCGTAATTCTTTAAGTAGCAGCATGCGCATTTGCGCTTTTTCGCGCATGTCATGGGAGAAAAATTCAAAGCCATTACGGCCATTAACTTTTGCTTTATACATTGCTTGATCGGCTGCTTTGAGTAACTGCTCAGTATTTTCGCCATCATTAGGGGCTGAGGCAATACCTATACTGGCACTAATAAACAACTCTTCGTTTTCAATATAAATAGCCGATGACAAGCTAAGTAAAATATTTTCAGCTATTTGCTTTATATGCTGTTCTTTAATTTTACTAAATACGATTACAAATTCGTCGCCGCCAATGCGGGCAACAAACTCGGCATTTTTTGCTGACTCTAAAATACGCTGCGACACAAATTTAAGTAAAGCATCACCATAATGGTGCCCTAAAGTGTCGTTAACGTCTTTAAAGTGATCTATGTCGAGCAACATAATAACCAGTTGCTCGGCATTATTTTCTACACGCATAAAACATTCATTTAAACGTTTTTTTAACTCTAATCGATTCGGTAAGTCAGTAAGGTGATCAAAGTGAGCTTGTTTCCAAATAAGCGCATCGGCTTGTTTTTTTTCTGTTAAGTCTGTAAATATGGCTATACGACGAACCGGCATGTTATTGTCATCATACACAGTATCTATAGTTAACCATTCCACGTAAAGCTCACCATTTTTACGGCGATTAATAATTTCTCCCTGCCAACGCCCCGTGCTTGTTAGTTCTGCCCACAGAGCCTGATAAAATGTCTTATCGTGCTTGCCAGAGGACAAAACACTGATCGTTTTATTAATTACTTCTTCTTTAGAAAAAAGCGTGGTTTTACTAAAAGCAGGATTAACATCGAATATAATGCCATTTTCATCGGTTATAGCCATTCCTTCACTACTGTTACCGTACACAAGCGCCGCTAAGTGTAGGGCTTCTTCATTTTGTTTGCGCTGGGTTATATCGCGTAGCACTACTACAAACTCATGGTTAGTTTGCATTGGGTTTATTCTGGCTTCAAAGTTTTTAATATCAGTTTGGCTTTGCAAGGTAAACTCTAAGTTATTTGAGTTATTTGAAGTTGAAGTAGGGAGGTTATTGAGAATTAACTGTGCATTACGCTCAGTAACAAAACTAGCTAAAGTTAAGTTGTTTACCGATTGCGTAACACCAGGAATATTAAATGAGCCCCCAATATTAGAAACATCACCTTTGTTGTTAATCTTTAAGTAACTATCTGGCAGTGCACTTAATAAACTGGTTAACTCATCGTGTTTATTTTTAAGGTTAGCCTCAGTAGCTAAGCGAGTTTCAGCCATTATTTTAAAGCGTTGATATAAAACCTTGAGCTCGGGGCTGTTAGGAGTATCATTTTGCTCAGATGGCATAACGCCATTTGCTAAGCTGTCGGTTGCTTTAGTTAGATTATTAATAGGTGTAAAAATACTTACTTTTAGTAGTTTGTAGGCAATAAATGTTAGCAGTAATAAAAAGGTTATAAATACAGTTAAAGAGATTATAAAGTTATGATTTATTTGTGCTAAAACATCGGTGACGGGTAAACCAATATAAATATCTAAGTTGTTATTATGTGGATCGTTATAAAGAGTTGAGCGAGAAAAAATACGGGTAACACCTTGCTCATCTGTAATAAAATGAGAATCAGCCTGCATCGACTCCACATAATTTTGGGCAATACTATTACCTATTAAAGCAGTGTTTTTGGGGTAGTGAGCTAAAATTTTAGTGTTAGAGTCAACAATAGCAACTAACGATCCATCAGGTAAGTTAATTTCATTTATTGCTGCATTCCACCAATCTAAGGCAATTACTATGACAATAACGCCTTTGGTAACCCCAGCGGTATTTTTTAACGACAGCGCAAAATTCACCGTTGTTGTTTGTAAACTTCGATCTAGCTGAAAATAGCCTACAGATAACATGTCGCTATTTAATGCATTTTTAAAATAATCTCTATCTGCAATATTTATATTTGTTACTTGCCCCGATGTGACGCAACTAACATTCCCCTGCAAGTCAATCATGCCAATATTAGCAACATTATTGTAGAGTGACTTAAATAGCTCAAAATAGTTAGGACAGGTGGTTAGCAGCTCATCATGCTTGCTTTCTTGTTGTGCGATATAGCGCGCTAAACGCTCAATATCATCAAGCATATTTTTTTGTTGTAATGAAAAACGGTTGGCAATATTGGTTGCTTGTAGCTCACTTTGCTTAATTGAATAGTTACGTTCTAGTAATAACGTAAAAATGATCACAGCGACCCCAGGAATGCTAAATAAAATAAGCAAACGGTACAGCTGATTTTTAAGTGAAGTGGTAAAAATAATAATGCCTTAATAGAGATTTACGCCAAAAATAATTGTAGCTAACTTTTTGTTTAATAACCATATAAATAATAAGGATTAAAGCATTGCTTATTAAATCAAAAATCAGCTGTAATAACTACTTTAACAGCAAGTCATTTAATAATGGTTATAGCAAACTGTAATGTTTTAGGATAAAAACTAAAATTCGTTTAAAAAGAATAAATGGTACGAATTAAACATATATACGTAAATTTTCAGTGTGATTAAATAGTGTTATCTACTTTATTGGAGCAATAAAATGAAAGTAATTAAACAACTAAGTGCGCACGCAACCCAAGATGGTGATGGCGTTAATATTAGTAGAATTCCCGGTTTTGATGGCAAGCACCTAGATCCCTTTTTAATGATTGACGAACTAAAGTCAGATAATAAAAACGATTACATTGGCGGTTTTCCTGCGCATCCTCATCGTGGTATGGAAACCTTTACCTATATTATTAAAGGTGGCTTTGAACACCGTGACCAAATGGGTAATAAAAAGGCCATAAAAGCAGGCGATGTACAATGGATGAGTACAGGTAAAGGGGTAATGCACAGTGAAATGCCATTGGCAGATGCCAATGAAGGGTTACATGGTTTTCAGATATGGATCAATATGCCCAGTGCAGAAAAAATGCGCGCACCAATTTACCAAGATACAACAGCGCACCCTGCGCCAGTTGCCTCCAATGATAATGGAGTAACACTTAAAGCATTGGCAGGCACATGGCAGTTTGCCGATCAGGCTTTAACATCAAGCCTACAAACGCTCGCTGCAAATGCCGCTTTAGCTGATGTAACTTTACCTGCAGGACAGCGTTTTGAGTTGCCACCACTTAGCCAGCAAAAAGTGATGCTATATATTCATACCGGTTCGTTAACTACGCAAGCAGGTAACGTTATTGCAGCAAAACAGCTGTTAATACTAGAACCAGGTAGTGACATTGACTTATATACAGAGCAAGGAGCAGGTGTGCTTATTTTAGCTGGTGATGAGCTTCAACAACCAATTGCTCACATGGGGCCATTTGTAATGACCACTGAAGCTGAAATTCAGCAAGCTATTCGTGATTATCAAAACGGTGAGTTTGGTAATATTTAGAATCGCCGATTTATGATCAATGATCAATTAAGCCGCTTAACAAAGGCTAAAGCTATCAATTAGTGCTGCGCTATTATTTATTGCGCGGCACTGGTTTTATCCATTAAGCTAATAATCTTGCTAGCCAAGCATATTTTTTGATTAAACCAGATTTAGTACTACTAGCCTGCACAACAGCACCGGCTAAAAATGCGCTTGAAATACCAACTTTGGTAACCGCAAAGCGTTTTAATCTGTACTTAAACGCCATGTGATGTTGGCGTTTTAATTCACTTTGTAAATCCATTTGTTTACTAAGATTATTCACCGCTTTGTTTGGCGACTGAATTAAATAGTTAACCAGCATTGTTATCTCCTTGAAGGTTAAATAACCTGAACTTTAGATAATAAATCTATCTCAAACAGCTACTTTAAGCGCTAACTGCGTTGAATTTACTTGCAATAGGCCAGCTATTGACGCGTCAATTCGTCTTGTTTTCACTGAAAGTTTCTGGCTAGAAAAAATAAATTTAAACATAGCTATGATTCAATACGTTAGTAAATCTTTTAACCAGAGTTCAGGTTAAATAACTGTTTTAAGCTACGTAATGTTTTACTAAAGCCAATTTTGTTACTTAAATAAATAGCACTTTTCCAAAGCCAAATTAAGCCTATAACTTGTAGTAAAGTTGCGGTTGCTATACTTAGCCATACAGAGGCAAATAACTCATAAACTCCAAAGCCAATTGCGCCCAATAAAACAATCCACAACAAAATCAAACCGCTGGCAAAACAACCCAAAAGTATAGTAATGAGTGCAAGTGATCTGAGCGACAAATGCCACTCAGCTTTTGCTAATTGTTTGGTAAGTTTGCCTTGCGTTTTGTAGTCATCCTTAATTTGCTCAGAATAGGCTAAAAGCTTAGCAATATGATCTTGCCAATCTTCCTTTTGGCTCGCGTCTTGGGCCGTTTGATTTTGAGCGTCACCATCCTTGGTCGCTGTTGTTTGTGGATTATTCATCATTGTTTACTTACGACGAAACAATGCAGTTACTAGCATACCTGCGGCAAATGCAATTCCAGCTGTTGCTAATGGGTTCTCTGCTGCAAGGGTGCGTGTTTTAGATGTATATTCACCTAGTTTTTCACGGGCAATGAGTTGCTTTTCACTCAGTGTTTCAGCAGAGCTAGTTGCCCCTTTTCTTACGCTGCTCTCTGCTACGGCTGCTTTACTAGAAAGTGCATCTACTGCGTCGTGTGCAGCCGATGTTGCTTTTTCTGTAAAGGGTGCTTCGTTAACTTCAGGTTTAGTCGCTGTAGTTGTTGATGTTTTAGTATTTGTTGCAGTAGCCATAATCAATCCTTAATAAAAATAAAGTTAAAAAATTTATTGGTAAGTATATAGCTGCAATGATCAAACCAACTTTAAAATAACTTTAACTATATGATTTATATTGATATATGTGTTTTACGGTTGGCCAGCTTTAACTTGAGTCGTAACAATTGCCATATAATTGAGTAAATTTTACAAATGGCTAAATCACGCCTTAAAATTTGTAATTGTTCACTGGTTATTCAGTAAGCAAAAAGTGTAAACGAAAGGTTACTTAAAATGATAAGAAAAAATCTCACCACGAATTCCATTTTTTCCCACTTAATTCAATCGCTTTACGCTAAGCCTTATTTTTTCTAGCTTTGAGACGCGTTAAAGGAAGCCTGATTACTTGACAAAAAGCCTTGTCAAGCCCTAAACTGGAGCACTGTGGTAAAAAGTGGTTTATAGTGGATCAAAATGGATCGGGTTAATCAAAAGTGTTGATTAAAACAATTTTAAAGTAGGCTTTTTATGTTTCGTGGCGCAAGTTCGCTGAGTTTGGATGATAAAGGACGTTTTGCGGTACCCACTAAGTACCGAGACGATCTATTGTCTGAAGATCAGGGAACGGTTATTTGTACCGTCGCATTAAATGAGCCGTGTTTATGGTTATATCCATTGGCACAATGGCAAGAAATAGAAAGCCGCCTAGCAAAAATATCTAATATGAACCCACGAGCCCGTCGTATGCAGCGCATGTTGCTGGGTAATGCTACTGAATATCAACTTGATAAAAATGGCCGGATTTTGCTAGCGCCTTCTTTGCGCGCCCATGCAGATCTTGGCAAAAAAATCATGCTAGTTGGTTTAATGAATAAATTTGAAATATGGGATGAAGCGCGTTGGCATCAGCAAATGCGCCAAGATACAGAGCTTGAAAGGCTTGGTGATTTTGAACCACACCCAGATTTAGATAATTTCACACTCTAACGGCACAATAAAAGGCAAACAATAGCTAATGACAGCACAATTTGAACACGTATCCGTGCTTATGGACGAAACCATAGATGCACTTGCAATTAAGTCAGACGGTATATACATGGATGGCACTTTTGGACGTGGCGGTCATTCAGGTCAAATATTAGCGCGCCTTGGTAGTGAAGGTCGCCTACAGGCCATAGATCAAGATCCACAAGCAATTAAATCGGCTGAAAAATTTGCAGATGATCCACGCTTTGCAATTGCTCATACACGCTTTTCAAACCTATACGATGTGGCTGAGCAAAACGATCTGATTGGCAAAGTTGATGGCATTTTACTTGATATTGGCGTGTCGTCGCCACAGCTTGACGATGCACTGCGTGGCTTTAGCTTTATGAAAGATGGCCCGCTAGATATGCGCATGGATCCAACCACAGGGCGCAGTGCTGCACAGTGGCTGGCCGAAGCTGAACTTGACGATATTACCCATGTTATTAAAAAACTAGGTGAAGAAAAGTTTGGTAAGCGCATTGCGCACAAAGTGCTGGAAGTTCGCGAACATACGCCAATTACCACCACTAAGCAGCTTGCCGACTTGGTAGATGAAGCGGTACCGGTTAAAGATAAATTTAAACACCCAGCTACACGAACTTTTCAGGCTATTCGCATTTATATAAATAGTGAATTAGAAGAAATTCAAACAGCATTACAATCTGCGATTAAAGTTCTTAAGCCAGGTGGTCGCTTAGTTGTTATTTCGTTCCACTCTTTAGAGGATCGTATTGTAAAACAATTTATTAGAAAGCAAAGCCGTGGCGAGACGCTACCTCGAGGTTTACCTTTAACTGACGCACAAATAAATCAAAATTTGACATTAAAAGCTGTGGGTAAAGCCATTAAGCCAAGCGCTGCAGAAGTAGAGCGTAACCCACGTTCACGTAGCTCTGTACTTAGGATTGCGCAGAGGCTGGGATGAGTAAAAAAGCGAGCTATCGTCAACCTAATTTATTTTTTGAAATAATTAAAGGCCTAGGTGCTAATAAGCTTACCTCGGCCTTATTGGTTGTGATACTCGCTTCTAGTTTAACTTTGGTGCAAATAACGCACCTTGCGCGAGGGCAACTTATCGAGCAAGACTCGTTACTGCAACAACGCGACGAATTAGATTTAGAGTGGCGTTACTTATTAGTAGAAGAAGAGTTTTACTCTCAGCATGCACGCATTGAAGAAGTTGCTATATCGCAGTTAAAAATGAAACGGCCAACCAGCCAAGATGAGCAGGTGATAATACTACAATGAGAACTCGCGGCAAAAAACCGGTTAATAATTTAATCACATGGCGCTTTACTTTAGTTTGCGCAGTGGTGTTTTTAGTGTTTGTAACACTGGTAGCCCGTGCTGCTTATTTGCAAATATTAGAACCAGATAAAGCCCGCTCAGAAAGCGATAAGCGTACCGTGCGAGTTGAAAAACTGCATGTACAACGAGGCATGATATTTGACCGCAATGGTAAAGAATTAGCGGTAAGTGTACCTGTAGTGAGTGTGTATGCAGACCCCAAAGCACTGCACAAATCATTGGTATCTAAAGTACTAAGGCAAGCACGTAAAAATGGTGAAGATCACCAAGCATTAGCAGAAAATACTGCTGAGCTAGATAAGCGTACTGCACTTTATTATAAAAACGATTTGCGCTGGCGTGAGCTTGCCGATGTTTTACGTTTAGAACCTAAAAAAATAAACTCACGCTTGCTAAACGATCCAACGCGCCGCTTTGTATATTTAAAGCGTCAAGTAACCCCCGCAGTGGCAAATTACATTGGTGATTTACGCCTACCAGGCATTCATTTACTCGACGAGTCAAAACGCTATTATCCCGCAGGCGAAGTAACTGCGCATATTATTGGCTTCACAAATATTGATGGTAAGGGTATTGAAGGCATAGAAAAGCTTTACGAAAATGCCCTTACAGGTGAAGAAGGCCGTCGTACAATTCGTAAAGACGCCCAAGGCCGTGAAGTTGCAGTACTTGACGAGCGAGAGCGTGTAGAGCCCGAAAGCATTCACTTAAGTATTGATCAGCGCATTCAAGGTATTGCTTACAAAGCGCTAAAATCGGCAGTGCTTACTTATAAAGCCACATCTGGCTCTGCCATGGTGGTAGATGTTAAAACCGGCGAAGTATTGGCTATGGTAAATAGCCCATCGTTTAATCCTAATAATTTAAATGACGCTGCCCCGCATAAGCGCCGTAACCGTGCTATTACAGATTTGTTTGAACCAGGTTCAACCGTTAAGCCTCTAGCCATTTTAGCTGGGCTAGACTACGGCGCAATTAAGGCCGATGACACCATTGACACCTACCCAGGTTGGATGCGATTAGGCGGCAGCTTAGTACAAGATACCCGTAACCACGGTGAGATGACGCTGCGCGAAATTTTAAAATATTCCTCAAATATGGGCGTTGCTAAAGTAACTCAGTTGGTACCCAAAGATTATTTAGTGGGATTATTTCAAAAGGTAGGATTTGGATCAGATTCTGGCACTGGTATGGTGGGTGAAAGCAGTGGGTTGTTTTATCCAAATCGCCGTTGGTCTGACTTCGAAATTGCTACATTATCATTTGGTTATGCTATTGCGGTAAGTACCGCGCAAATGGCACGTTTTTACACCATGTTAGGCGCAGGCGGAATTAATCGGCCATTAACCATTTTAAAGCAAGATGACATCCCTGAGGGGGAGCGTGTTTTTAAACAAAAAGACGTAGAAGCGGTTGTACACATGATGGAAAGTGTATTTGAAAAAGACGGTACAGCGCGCAGAATTAACGTAGATGGTTATCGCGCTGCTGGTAAAACAGGTACTTCTAAAAAAGCAGCTGTTGGTGGCTACGGTGACGAATATGTAGGCTACTTTGCCGGTATTGCACCTGCAAGTAATCCTAGATTAGCAGTGGTAGTGATGATTAACGAACCCGGCGGCGATGTGTACTATGGAGGTGCCACTGCTGGCCCTGCATTTGCAGAAATCGTCTCTAACGCATTAAGAATATTAAACGTAGCGCCCGATAAGGAAGAGGTAGCGTACGTAAAAGGTAAAGAGAACGATGCGTGATTTAAAAGCAATTTTAAAATATATAGAGATAGATGCCCCCTCGCAGCAGGTAGGGCACCTACGACTTGATAGCCGGGAAGTAACGCCCGGTGATGTATTTGTGGCAATTAAAGGTCATCAATTAGATGGCGGACAATTTATTGCGAAGGCAATTGAAAATGGCGCGGTTGCAATTATTGCCGACAGATTATGCGAATTTGAAACTAGTTTTGAGCCACTTTACTTAGTGTCAGAGCTGACTAAAAAGCTCCCTGAGCTGGCGAGTCGCTTTTACCAGCAGCCAAGCCATATGCTTGATTTAATTGGTGTGACAGGTACAAACGGTAAATCGACCACCACGGCTATGATCGCTCATTTAGCGCAGTTTTGTAACAGCCAGTCGGCCATTATTGGCACCTTAGGCTATGGTCATCCAGATAATCTAACACCACTAATAAATACCACGCCATCGTCGGTTGATTTACAACGAATTTTAAATGATTTAAAGCAGCAAAATACCAAGCTAGTGGCGATGGAAGTGTCATCCCACGGATTAGTACAGCAGCGGGTTGCACAGTGTCAATTTAAAGCGGCGGTATTTACTAATTTATCGCGCGATCACCTCGACTACCATGGTGACATGGCGCGTTATGGTGATGCTAAGCTAATGTTGTTTAAAGACTTTGAGCCTGAACTTGTGGTTCTTAATCAAGATGATGGACAAACAGAACAGTGGCTCGAAAAATACAGCTTTAACAGTTTAGTGTGTTACGGGCGAAAAAACTTACCACCTAAAAATGCACAGTTTGTGTACTTTTCAGACGTTACTTATTCAGCGCAAGGCATAGCAGCACAATTAACTACAAGCTGGGGCGATATTGCTATAAAGTCGCCGTTATTTGGCGAATTTAATTTATATAATTTAACTGCGGCACTTGCAACTTTATTGGGGCTAGGTTATCCGCTAGCACAATTAATTGCAGGCTGTGCGCAATTGCAACCGGTAGCCGGACGCATGCAAGCATTTAGCGCCAAAGGCAAGCCAACCTGTATTGTTGATTACGCTCACACACCCGAGGCGCTTGCGCTTGCGCTGCAAGCATTACAGCAGCATGTACCTGGTGGAGTAAGTTGTGTATTTGGTTGTGGTGGCGACCGCGATAAAGGCAAGCGGGCATTAATGGCACAAGCGGCAGAGCAAAATGCGGATAAGGTTATTATTACCAGTGATAATCCACGTTCAGAAAATCCTGACGCCATTATTGCCGATGTAGCACAAGGTTTAGCGCAGCCAACAAAAGCTTATTTAGAGGCCGATAGAGCAACAGCTATTAGTTACGCTATAAGCAATGCCAAAGCAGACGAGGTTATTCTTATTGCTGGTAAAGGCCATGAAGACTATCAAATAATAGGTGATCAGCGCATCGATTTTTGCGATCGCCGTTACGTACAACAACAACTAAAAAAAGCAGTAAGAGGGACTCAAGCATGATCCCGATGGATTTTGATTGGCTAGCTAACGTGCTGGCAACCGATTATCAAGGTGATAATCAACCAGTGCTAAATATAAATACAGATACTCGCAGCATTTGCAGTGGTGAAGTGTTTTTAGCACTAAAAGGGCCAAATTTTGATGGTCATAAATTTATTGCCCAAGCAAAACAAAATGGCGCGATTGGCGTTATTGTGCAGCACAAAGTTGATGTTGATATTCCACAGTTTATAGTTGCCGATACCCGTTTAGCATTGGGGATTATAGGCGGCGCAGTAATGGCGCAAGTAGCCCCTAAAACTATTGCCATTACTGGCAGCGTTGGCAAAACCACAGTAAAAGAAATGTGCGCTGCAATTTTATCTGTGCATGGCGATGTACTAGCCACTAAAGGTAATTTTAATAACGATATTGGCGTACCGCTAACCTTATTACGCTTAGAGCCGCAACACCGTTTTGCCGTTATAGAGTTGGGTGCAAATCATTTAGGTGAAATTGCTTATACCACCGCTATGACCAAACCCGATGTTGCCGTGGTATGTAATGTAGCCGCCGCTCACTTAGAAGGTTTTGGCAGCTTAATGGGTGTGGCTAAAGCCAAAGGCGAAATTTTTGATGGGCTTAAAGATGATGGCGTTGCCATTGTTAATTGCGACAGTGAGTTTAGCCAATATTGGCTAGATAAACTCGATGGCCGTAAAGTAACGCGTTTTTCGAGCAGTGAAAAACTCGATATTTGGGCTGAAAATATTAGCCTAGATGAAAATGCTCGCGCTAGCTTTACCCTATGCACTAAAAACGCACAAATACCGGTTAAGCTTGCGCTACCAGGTAAGCATAATATTAGTAATGCACTTATTGCAGCAGCACTAACCAGTGAGTTTGATGTCACCCTTGAGGATATAGCCAATGCGCTGGCAACCATGGGGGATGTAAAAGGCCGCGTTAATTTAATTAATGTTTCAGACTTATTAACTGTGGTTGATGATACCTATAACGCCAATGTTAAATCGGTTAAAGCCGCCATTGATTTACTAAGTGACATGCAAGGGCATCGTATTTTAGCACTGGGCGACATGGGTGAACTTGGCGAAGAAGCACGTCAATATCATCAAGAAGTAGGCGAATATGCATTAGAGCAAGGCATCAATGAGCTGTTTACTTTAGGTGTATTAAGTCGCTATGCCAGTGATGTGTATGGCCTGCCAAATAGGCACTTTTCAAACCGTGAGCAAATGCTGCAACAAATTCAAACAAGTATTAAAAAAGTAGATAAAAAAACCACCATAGTCGTGAAGGGATCACGCAGTTCTCGCATGGAGCTTTTAGTAACCGATTTAGTTAATGGCCAGCAACAAGCCATCAATGGAGTATTTTAATGTTAGTTTGGCTGGCAGAGTATTTAACCCAATATTACACGGGCTTTAATGTTTTTTCGTACTTAACCCTACGTGCGATTTTAGGGATTTTAACCGCATTAATGATGTCGCTTTATTTAGGGCCTAAGTTAATTCGCGCTTTGCAACGTATGCAAATAGGGCAAACAGTGCGCGATGACGGCCCACAATCGCATTTATCAAAATCGGGAACACCTACTATGGGTGGCTTACTGATTTTAGCGGCTATTTTTACCAGTACCTTATTATGGGCCGATTTATCAAATAAATATGTTTGGGCAACGTTATTTGTTATTGGCTCGTTAGGAGTGGTTGGCTTTGTGGATGACTACCGGAAAGTTATTCGTAAAGACCCTAAAGGTTTAATTGCTAAGTGGAAGTATTTTTGGCAATCAGTTATAGCCTTAGTTGTTGCTTGTGCATTATTTTTTACCAGCACTCAAGCCAATGAAACTTCGTTAGTTGTACCATTTTTTAAAGATGTATTACCGCAACTAGGCTTGTTTTACATTGTTATTACCTACTTTGCGTTAGTAGGAACATCAAACGCGGTAAACCTTACCGATGGACTTGATGGCCTTGCCATAGTACCCACTATTTTAGTGGCAGCAGCACTGGCAATTATTGCTTACTTAACTGGTAATGTGAATTTTTCGAATTACTTACATATTCCATATTTACCGCTGGCCAGTGAGCTTGTTGTGGTATGTACCGCAATAGTAGGCGCAGGGCTGGGCTTTTTATGGTTTAACACTTACCCAGCGCAAGTATTTATGGGCGATGTAGGCTCATTAGCATTAGGCGGTGCATTGGGTATTATTGCCGTATTAGTTCGCCAAGAGTTACTGCTTATTATTATGGGGGGAGTATTTGTAATGGAAGCCTTGTCGGTTATTTTACAAGTAGGCTCGTATAAATTACGCGGGCAACGAATTTTTAGAATGGCGCCTATCCATCATCATTACGAATTAAAAGGTTGGCCAGAGCCGCGGGTTATTGTGCGCTTTTGGATTATTTCAATCGTGCTAGTGTTAGCTGGCCTTGCGACGTTAAAGATTCGATAAATGCGATACTTAAGTGAGATAAAAAACAAACAAATAACAGTGCTCGGACTCGGTGTAACCGGTCTGGGCATTGTGCGTTTTTTAGTGTCTCAGGGTTTAACACCAACCGTGGTTGATAGCCGAATAAACCCACCGGGAATTGATTGGCTAAAACAAAATACGCCAACCTTAACTACCCGTTTTGGTGATTTGGACAGTGCCGATCTTTGCGCCAGCGATATGATCATTATTAGCCCAGGCCTTAGCTTAACAATTCCAGCAATTGCTAAAGCTATAAACGCAGGCGTTGAAGTGATTGGTGATGTTGAGTTGTTTGCCCGCATCAATACTAAACCTGTGGTTGCTGTTACGGGATCTAATGGTAAATCCACAGTAGTCACACTGGCGCAGCAGGTATTACTTGCTGCTGGCTATAAAGCAGCATTAGGTGGCAACATTGGCACCGCAGTGCTTGATTTACTACAAAGTGATTTAAGTAACAACGACGTTGATGTGTACGTATTGGAGTTGTCTAGTTTTCAGCTAGATACCACAACAAGTTTACAGCCAATTAGCGCCACCGTGCTGAATGTTTCAGAGGATCACCTCGATCGTTACGCCAGTTATCAAGCTTATATAGATTCCAAGCTGAGTATTTATAATAACGCAGCTTTAGTGATAACCAATGCAGACGACGAAGCCACGCATAGTAAAGCAAAATCCCAATTAAGTTTTGGTGCTAACCAGGGCGATTACAGCCTAGGCGAATATCAGCAACAAACATATTTTATGCAGGCTAACAAAGCCTTTTTACCAGTAACTAGCTTGGCAGTAGTAGGCAAGCACAATTATTTAAATGCTCTTGCGGTAATGGCGCTACTTAGCCCGTTTAATATTAGTAAAGCACAATACAGTACAGCATTTAGCCAATTCAATGGCCTTGCACACCGCTGTCAGTTTGTTGCTGAACGTGCTGGAGTTAAATACTTTAATGACTCTAAAGCCACTAATGTGGGGGCTACTATTGCTGCAATAGATAGCCTTGCAACTAATGGTCAACAATTAATAGTTATTGCTGGTGGGGATGCAAAAGGGGCCGATTTAAACGCCCTTACACCTTACTTACAGCAGCATGTTAAAGCGCTAATTTGCTTTGGAAAAGATGCCAAAGATTTAATGGCATTAACCAATAAAAGCCATTTAACCAATAATATGAGCGAAGCGGTAACACTGGCTAAGCAATTAAGCGAGCCCGGTAATATTGTGTTACTTGCCCCAGCTTGTGCCAGTATTGATATGTACAATAACTACATGCAACGCGGCGATGACTTTATACAATGTGTTAGGGCGGAACAGCCATGATGGCCTTTGCCGATATTAAAGAAGCACTAACGCCCAAGCCTTCGGCGCAGCTCTACGATGTACCATTATTGTATTGCATGCTGATGTTAATGGGGGTGGGTTTTGTCATGGTTACCAGTGCATCTATGCCTACAGCAGACAGATTATTTGGTAATATTTATCATTTTACTATTCGGCACGGTATATTTTTAGCTTTGTCGTTTTGTTTATTTTGGATCACCACTTCAGTGCCTATGAGCTGGTGGAAAAAAGCGAATCCGTACTTGTTGTTAGTGGGTTTAGGCTTATTACTTATAGTGCTTATTGTTGGCCGAGAAGTAAACGGTTCAACTCGTTGGATACCCATAGGGCCGTTTAACATTCAGGCATCTGAGCTGGCTAAGCTATTCTTTTTTAGTTATATATCAGGTTATTTGGTGCGTAAACGTAGCGAAGTCCAAGAAAACATAAAAGGTTTTATTAAGCCAATACTAGTGTTTGCGGCTTATGCAGGATTAATTTTAATGCAGCCTGACTTAGGTACTGTGGTCGTTATGTTTGTAACTACCGTGGGTTTATTGTTTTTAGCTGGTGCCAAACTTTGGCAGTTTTTTGTATTAATTCTAACCGGTGTTGCCTTGGTTATCGGGCTAATAGTGCTAGAACCATACCGTATGGCGCGGGTTATTGGCTTTTTAGAACCGTGGGACGATCCATTTGGCAAAGGGTATCAGTTAGTGCAATCGTTAATGGCTTACAGTCAAGGTGATTGGTTTGGCCAAGGCCTAGGTAACAGCGTACAAAAGCTACAATACTTACCCGAGGCGCATACCGATTTTATTTTTGCGGTAATAGCCGAAGAGCTTGGTTTTGTTGGTGTATCGAGCATATTAATAGTATTAGGCACCTTAGTGTTTAGAGCCTTACTAATTGGCCAAAATGCGCTTAAAAATGGTAAAGAATACGAAGGCTATTTAGCGTTGGCAATAGGTATTTGGTTTGCTTTTCAAACCATGGTGAACGTAGGCGCAAGTGCGGGTATTTTACCTACTAAAGGGTTAACACTGCCGTTTATTTCTTACGGTGGGTCGAGTTTACTCATGATGACAATTGCTGCTGGTATTTTATTACGTGTTGATTTTGAAACTAAAATGGCGACCAAACAAGCCACGTCAGGTGGAGCTAAGCGATGAGTAAAAAGTGTGTTGTAGTTGCCGGTGGTACTGGCGGACATATATTTCCGGGTATTGCTGTGGCCGACTACTTAAAGCAGCAAGGCTGGCAAGTAAGTTGGATAGGCACTCCCGATAGAATGGAAGCAACGGTTGTTCCTAAGCATAATATTGATATTAATTTTATTAATGTAAAAGGCGTACGTGGTAACGGAATAAAGCGTCTTATTAAAGCCCCATTCATGGTGTTTAATGCAATATTACAAGCGCGTAAGGTATTGAAAAGCGAAAAGCCCGATGTGGTACTCGCTATGGGCGGTTATGTAACTGGCCCAACAGGTATTGCAGCTAAAAGTTTAGGTATTCCGCTGGTGATTCATGAGCAAAACGCCATTGCCGGTATGAGCAATAAGTGGCTTGCTAAGTTTGCTAATCGGGTATTGGCGGCTTTTCCAAGTGCATTTGCTACAGGGCAAGCCGAGTTGGTTGGTAATCCAGTGCGAGAAAGCGTGGCAAATATTGCAGTGCGAGAAGTATCAAGCCCAATTAATATTTTAGTGGTAGGCGGCTCATTAGGAGCGCAAGTACTTAATACAACTTTGCCTGCTGCGTTTGCAGAGCTGGGTAATACCAATGCTATAAGTGTTTGGCACCAAACGGGTAAAGGGCACTTCGGCAGTGTTGAAGCTGCTTATAAGTCGCATAAATTTAGCACTGAAAATACAAAAGTAGCTGAATTTATAGATGATATAGACACAGCTTACGGCTGGGCTGATATTGTTATTTGCCGCTCGGGCGCGCTCACTGTGAGTGAAATTGCCGCTGCTGGTAAAATGGCAGTGTTTGTACCTTTTCCGCATGCGGTGGATGACCATCAAACAGCTAACGCACAGTATTTAGTTGTGGCAAATGGTGCATTACTAATGCCACAAGGGCAGTTTAATCAACAATCAATTGTTGCGCTTTTAAGCCCATATTTAGCTAAACCTTCATTAATTAAAGAAATGGCGGCAAATGCAAAACAGCAAGCCATTTTAGATGCCACAGCAAGCGTAGCTATGCACTGTGAGCAAGTAACCAATAAGAGAGCATAAGTGAAACAAACGTCAATAAGAGAGCAATATACACGACCAGCAATGCGTCGCATTGAAACCATCCACTTTGTTGGTATTGGCGGCGCAGGCATGGGCGGCATTGCCGAAGTACTCGCGTTTGAAGGTTATAGGATTACCGGTTCAGACATTGCGCACAGCGCTATGACAGACAGGTTAATTAAAGCCGGTGCAGAGGTGTTTATTGGGCATCACGAAAATAACGTAAAAGATGCCAATGTAGTGGTTGTTTCCAGTGCTATTGATGAAACAAATCCAGAAATTATAGCCGCAAAGGCCGCAAGAGTACCTGTGGTACGCCGCGCCGAAATGCTCGCTGAGCTAATGCGCTTTCGCCACGGTATAGCTATTGCGGGTACACACGGTAAAACTACAACAACCAGTTTAATTGCCAGTATTTATGCACAAGCTGGCCTTGATCCAACATTTATAATTGGTGGCTTGTTAAATAGTGCCGGCAGCAATGCAAAAGTAGGTAAAAGCGACTTTTTAATCGCCGAAGCGGATGAAAGCGATGCCTCATTTTTACACTTACAGCCAATGGTATCGGTGATCACTAATATTGAAGAAGATCACATGGAAACCTATGGCGGCAGCCTAGAAAAAATGAAAGACACTTATGTGGACTTTATTCATAACCTGCCGTTTTATGGCTTAGCTGTAGTGTGTATTGACTCTGAAGTCGCGAGCGAGCTTATACCGCGTTTTGGTCGCCCAGTGATTACTTATGGCGAGTCGAGCGATGCGGATTATCGCATGAGCGACTTTAGCCAGTCGGCAAACACGTGCAAGTTTACGGTAACCAATAAACAAGGCGAGAGCTTAACCGCAACGCTAAATATGCCAGGCAAGCATAATGCACTTAATGCCACTGCAGCTATAGCGGTAGCAAAAGATCAAAATATTGCTAATTTCGCTATTTTAGAAGCATTGCAAAAATTTGAAGGTATTGGCCGACGTTTTCAGCACTACGGTGAATTTGAAAACGAACGTGGCAGCGTAATGTTAGTTGACGATTATGGGCATCATCCGTCAGAAGTGGCCGCCACTATTACCGCTGCTCGTGAAGGCTGGCCAGATAAGCGTTTAGTTATGGTGTATCAACCTCATCGCTTTACTCGTACTCGCGACTTGTACGAAGATTTTGTAAAGGTATTAGCCGAGGTTGATCAGTTGTTACTACTCGATGTATACAGTGCTGGCGAAGAGCCAATTGTAGGCGCAGATAGTAAAAGCTTATGCCGTAGTTTACGCCAGCGCGGTAAAGAGCCCCGCCACGTAGCTAATAGCGCAGAGCTGGCAAGCGTATTAGCCGATTGCTTACAAAATAACGATTTAGTATTAACCCAAGGGGCTGGCAACATAGGGCAATTAGTAAAAACCTTAGCCGCTACGGGTATGTCGATAGAAAAACTTAAACAAGGTGAAGTATGACACAGTTAAATACGCAGTTTGGTAAAGTAGCGGTGCTGTTAGGGGGTAACTCAGCAGAGCGTGAAGTGTCATTAAGATCAGGACAAGCGGTATTAAATGCATTGCAAAATCATGGCATAAACGCCATTGCCTTTGACCCAAAAGAGCGCCCGTTATGGGAGCTAAATGAGTTAGCAATTGATAGAGTGTTCATTGCACTGCATGGTCGTGGTGGCGAAGACGGTACAGTGCAAGGTGCGCTTGAATTTATGAACCTGCCGTATACTGGCAGTAACGTACTAGGCTCAGCGCTGGCTATGGATAAAGTGCGTTGTAAGCATTTATTTAAATCGGCAGGGTTAAGTACCGCTCCTTATACCGTGGTTGATGCCAAAAAAGGCTTTGATGCAGCGGCAATAATGCAGCAATTTAAAAAAGTGATGGTAAAGCCGTCACACGAAGGCTCAAGTATTGGTATGGCACAAGCAAGCACGCCACAAGAGCTTGAAGATGCACTGAGTAATGCGTTTAAGTTTGATAGCCAAGTGCTAGTTGAGCAGTGGATCAGTGGCCGCGAATTTACCATAACGGTATTAGGCGATGAAGTGTTGCCAGTAATCGAAATGACAACCCCCAATGGTTTTTATGATTACCAAGCTAAATATCAAGCAACCACCACGCAGTATCATTGCCCGGCAGATTTATCGCCTGCAGATACCGAGCACTTACAAGCAATGGCACTCGATGCATTTGATTTAGTAGGTGCTAGCGGCTGGGGACGCGTAGATGCAATGCAAGATCAGCAAGGTAATTTTTACTTATTAGAAGTAAATACAGTACCCGGTATGACCGAAAAGTCGCTTGTACCTATGGCGGCAAAAGCACATGGTGCAAGTTTTGAGCAATTAGTTGTTCGCATTTTGGAGCAAACACTTTAATATGCACCCCCTTTTAGAAAAAACGCTACAAATCAAACAGCAACTAAACTGGTCGCTGATTTTTGGGGTGAGTTTTTTTCTAGCTGTGGTAATCGGCTTAGTGCAAATTACCACTAGTGTATCGGATTGGTTGGTAGAAAATAAAGATGCCCAAATTAAACACTTAACGGTGCAGGGTAATCCTAAATATACCGACGAAATCGCTATTATTAGGGCGATTAAAAAAGCAGATTTAACTAGCTTTTTTGACCTTAATGTAAAGCATGTACAGCAATTGGTACAAGATTTACCTTGGGTGGCAAGTGTATCGGTGCGTAAACAATGGCCCGACACACTGCAAGTTTATGTAGTTGAGCACCGCGCTGTTGCGCATTGGAATAGTGACTTGTTACTTAATCAAAACGGCGATGCATTTGAAGCTAAAAGTAATAAGTTAAGTAAAAACTTACCTCAACTATATGGCCCAGAGGGCAGTGAGCAAGAAGCATGGATTGCGTTTCAGCAATTTGACGAAATGCTAAAAGTAAACGCATTAACGTTAAAAAGTTTAGCGTTATCGGAGCGTTTCTCATGGCAGTTGTGGCTAGATAATGGAGTGCGCTTAAATTTAGGGCGCAAAGATAAAGCTAAGCGTGTACAGCGTTTTATAGACGTTTATCCACGCATGGAAAAGCGTGCAGATGCTCAAATAGATGCAATCGATTTACGCTACGATACTGGCCTTGCAGTCAGCTTTAAGCCATTGCAAGAAGAACAATTACAAAATAAGAGTAAGGCATGACTAAGTCAGCAGAAAGAAACCTAGTGATTGGATTAGACGTTGGCACCTCAAAAGTGATTGCAACGGTAGGTGAAATCACCGCAGACAACAAACTCAGTATTGTTGGTGTAGGCACGCAAATATCCCGAGGTATGGATAAAGGCGGCGTAAACGATTTAAACTTAGTATCTGAGTCTATTCGCCGAGCCATAGACGAAGCCGAATTGATGGCTGATTGTCGTATTAGCTCAGTGTACCTTGGTATCTCTGGCAAGCATATACAATGCCAAAACGAAAGCGGTGTAGTAGCAATTAACAACACCGAAGTAACCGATGAAGACATTGAAAATGTGATTCATATTGCCCGCTCAGTGCCTATTTCAGCAGAGCGTAAAATGCTACATGCGTTACCACAAGAATACAGTATCGACATGCAAGAGGGGATTAAAAACCCACTCGGTATGAGCGGCGTACGTATGGAAGCACGTGCTCACATTATTACGTGCTCAAACGATATGGCAAAAAATATCGAAAAATGTGTACAGCGTTGTGGGCTTGAAGTTGACCAGCTTATTTTTACTGCACTTGCCTCATGTTACTCGGTACTGACCGATGATGAAAAAGAGCTGGGAGTAGCAGTACTTGATATTGGTGGTGGCACTATGGATATCACTATATACATTAATGGTGCACTGCGTCACTCAGCGGTTATTCCGGTGGCGGGTAACCAAGTAACTGGCGATATAGCAAAAATATTTCGCACACCTATATCACATGCAGAGGCACTCAAAGTACAATACGCCTGTGCTAGTAGCCAAATGGCCAGTAATGAAGACACCATAGAAGTACCGAGTGTAGGCGGACGCCCAGCTAGATTAATGTCACGTCATACATTATCGGAAGTGGTAGAGCCAAGATTTAGAGAATTATTTGAATTAGCGATGGAAGAAATTCGTCGCTCAGGGTTAGAAGACCAAATTGCAGCAGGTCTCGTTATCACAGGCGGAACTGCTAAAATGGCCGGCGCAATGGAAGTAGCAGAAGATATTTTCCAAATGCCGGTAAGAATAGGCAAACCAATTGGGATAGTTGGTTTGACAGACTATGTGGACGATCCTTCGTACGCAACCGCTGTTGGTTTGTTACAATACGGGCGTACCATGCAATCAATGAATGCACAAAAGTTGAAAGCAGAAGGGAATAATAATTTATGGAGCCGCATTACTAAGTGGTTCCAAGGCGAGTTTTAGTACTCAAGTCGGAGAGTAAACATGTTTGATATGATGGAACAACATAGCGAAGAAGCTGTAATAAAAGTAATTGGCGTGGGCGGCGGCGGCGGTAACGCTGTTGAGCACATGGTAAAACAGCAAATTGAAGGCGTATGCTTTATTGCTGCTAATACAGACGCACAAGCATTACGTAACTCAGCAGCGCACGTTACTGTACAATTAGGCACGCAAATAACCTCTGGGTTAGGAGCCGGTGCAAACCCAGAAATAGGTCGTCAATCAGCTGAAGAAGATGCTGATACAATTCGTGCCAGCCTTGAAGGTGCCGACATGGTATTTATTGCAGCAGGTATGGGCGGCGGTACTGGTACTGGTGCAGCGCCTGTAGTGGCAAAAATTGCAAAAGAGCTTGGTATTTTAACCGTAGCAGTAGTTACACGTCCTTTTGACTTTGAAGGTAAAAAGCGAGCTGCAGCTGCTGAACAAGGCATTAATGAATTGTCAGAAATTGTAGATTCACTTATTACAATTCCAAACAATAAACTGCTTAAAGTTTTAGGAAAAGGGACTACACTTTTAGATGCCTTCGCTAAAGCTAACGACGTATTATTTGGTGCGGTTCAGGGTATTGCAGAGTTAATTACTCGCTCTGGTCTGATCAACGTGGATTTCGCCGACGTACGTACAGTAATGTCAGCAATGGGTCCTGCAATGATGGGTACTGCGTCTGCATCAGGTCCTGATCGTGCACAAGAAGCAGCAGAAGCGGCTATCTCAAGCCCATTACTTGAAGACGTAGATTTAACAGGTGCTAAAGGTATCTTGGTTAATATTACTGCGGGTATGGACATTGCGATTGAAGAATTTGAGATTGTTGGTAACCACGTAAAAGCATTGGCATCAGAAAACGCTACTGTGGTTGTAGGTGCAGTAATTGACCCTGAAATGACCGATGAATTACGTGTAACTGTAGTTGCAACTGGCTTAGGTGGCGATCGTCGTCCGCAGTTTGGCATTGTTGATAATGGCTTTAAAAAAGCATCAGGTTCTGATGTAGCCAGCACTTCAAACCAAAGTAGCAGCATGTACGTACCAAGCTTTGCAAGCCAAGGCACAAGCGCTGAAGAAAACACAGCAAAGACGCAAGTTGAAAGTGACGAAAAAACAACTTCATCTAGTGCTAACAAAAGCACAACGAGTGCTGCAGCGCCAAGTAACAAAAAATCAGATAAGTCAGAAGGCGGAGATTATTTTGATATTCCTGCTTTTTTACGTAAACAAGCTGATTAATATAAACAGTATTTCGTTTGAAATGTGAACGAATATTGCAATTGCGGCGTATTTATGTTAGTATCCGCCGTCTAACTGTAACTGAATTTAAGTGAGCGAACCTATGATTAAACAGCGAACGATTGCACAAGTAGTCAAAGCCATAGGAATTGGACTTCATAAAGGTGAGAAGGTCACAATAACTCTCCGACCTGCGAGCGCAAATACTGGGATTGTATTTCGTCGTGTCGACCTTGATCCGGTTGTTGATTTTGAAACAACACCTGAAGCCGTTGGTGATACGCAATTATGTACCTGTTTAATTAACAAAGATGGTGTTCGCTTATCAACTACTGAGCATCTTATTGCCGCTGTTGCTGCAATGGGTATTGATAATCTAATTGTAGAATTAGATAGCTCAGAAGTGCCAATAATGGATGGTAGTGCATTACCATTCATTTATTTGTTACAAAAAGGCGGTATTGAAGAGCAAAATGCAGCAAAACGCTTTATTCGTATTAAAGAAAAAGTACGTATTGAAGAAGGCGATAAATGGGCCGAGTTAGAACCGTATGACGGTTTTCATATCGACTTTGAAATTGCCTTTGATCACCCAGCTATCAATGAAAGTCGCCAACGTATTGGTTTAGATATTACGACGAAAAGCTTTATTGAAGAAATTAGCCGTGCACGTACTTTTGGTTTTATGAAAGACATTGAATATATGCATGCTAACAACCTAGCATTAGGTGGCAGCATGGATAGCGCAGTAGTACTTGATGAGTTTAAAGTGTTAAATCCAAACGGTTTACGCTACAGCGATGAGTTTGTTAAGCATAAGATATTAGACTGTGTTGGTGACATGTTTATGACAGGTCATAACATTTTAGGTAAAGTAACTGCATTTAAATCGGGTCACGATTTAAATAATAAATTACTACGTAAATTAATGGCTACTGAGTCAGCATGGGAGTGGGCAACCTTTGAAACGCCTGTAACGATGCCTGCACCCGGCCTTGAATTAGCGCCAGCCTAATTTATTGCTCACACAGTTATAAAAAATGACGCTAATTAGCGTCATTTTTTTTGCCTATTGAAAATACTTTAAGTGCGTAGCTACCTACAGCTACAGCTCTAAAATACTTTGTAACTGCTTCAAATGAGTAACGGTATAGGTAGGCTTTATACCCTCGGGCAACTGCTCGTTTGGGTGTTGTAACCAGCAGGTATCAATCCCCGCATTATTACCGCCTAAAATATCGCTTGTGGCAGTATCGCCAACCATTAATATTTGGCTTTTATCTGGGTTACCCATTAATTCAAAGGTATGGTCAAAAATAGCTTTATTAGGCTTAGCTATGCCCACTAATTCAGAAATGACTAACCATTCAAACATATCTTTTAAACCAGTATGCTCAAGGCGCACGGTTTGTAAACGTGCAAAACCATTAGTAATAATACCTAACTTAGCGTGGGGCTTAAGTTTATTTAACAGCTCTATGGCACCGGGTAGCGGCTCGCATATTTCTGCCATAGCATCTAAAAATGCATCATTAAGCTCTTTTGCTGGCACATTTAGTTTAGTAGCCCATTCGCTAAAGCGAGTAACCTGCAAGTAGTCGGCACTAATGTCGCCATTTTGGTAATCAACCCATAGTTGCTTATTGGTTTTTTGATAATGAAGATAGTCGGCTTGGCTAAAATCTACGTTATATGTTTTAAACATGCGAGTCATGCCCGCTAAAATATCAAATCTAAACAAGGTTTCGTCTGCATCAAACAGCACGTAACTGTATTTCATTAAACTTCCTAAAATTAATTTGTTTGGCAATAAAGCGCTGAATGTAAAAAAGGTGCCATGGCCAAAGTAAGTGCCTGAGTATAGGTACTTTCGCGGGTGGCGTGGTTATTAGTGAGTAAACCAATAGCGCCGCCTTGCTGCTTTATATTGGTGGTATTAAAAGCCTTATCCATAACATTGCCAAGCTCTGCACCATTAAGTAATGCGTTATACAGTATTTGCGGCAAAGGTAGGTTGCTACTGCGTCCTACAACTTGATTTACCGCGTTATCGATAACTACATAGGCAAAGGTTGCGGCACCGTAACTAAATTGCTCTGCACCGCCTTCCATGGCCACATAATAGTGGGCTTGGTAGTGCTCTTTGCAGTAATTCACTCGGTTTTGTGCGCCAATGCGAGTTTGCTCTTCACCAATAGGTTGATCAGGCACACCCGAGGGAGCATTTACACCTTGGCAGTCAATGTCACACTCTGGAAAATACATGCTAAAAATGCACTTAGCAGCATTTATTTTTACTGGGTTTTTAGAGCCCACGATAACTTTTAATGGTTGCGACATGCTGATCTCACTTTAAGCAAAATCAGCAGTGTACGTGAGTTGGCTTTAACAAAAAAGGGCTGTGGGTTATCCAATATCAAATAGGTAAATCCAGTGGTGCTAGGTTTTCTAATGCTCGTTTTTTTAAAATAATATCTTTAATGAGTGGGGTAAGTACCAACTCCATTGCCAAGCCCATTTTACCGCCAGGCACTACCAAGGTATTAATACGCGACATAAAGCTACCTTGGATCATCTGTAAATAGTACGGAAAATCGACATCTTCAATGCCCCTAAAGCGGATCACCACAAAGCTTTCATCGAGTGATGGAATGTCTTTTGCGCTGAACGGGTTAGAGGTATCTACGGTAGGGACTCGTTGAAAGTTAATATGGGTGCGTGAAAATTGTGGAGTAATATGGTTAATATAATCGTCCATACTGCGCACTATAGATCCCATTACCGCTTCGCGTGAGTGACCACGATCAGAGGTGTCGCGGATCAGCTTTTGGATCCACTCAAGGTTGATAATGGGCACCATACCAATAAGTAAATCTACATGTTTTGCTACATCCACATTGTGCTCTTGATCTACAACAGCGCCATGCAATCCTTCGTAAAATAATAAATCGGTATTTTGCTCTAGGTTTTGCCACGGAGTAAATGTGCCAGGCAATTGGTTGTAAGGCACCGCTTCGTCAAAGGTATGTAAATAACGACGCAGTTTACCTTGGCCGGTTTCACCGTAGCTATCAAATAGGGTTTCTAGTAAACCAAAGTCGTTGGCTTCGCGGCCAAAGTAGCTAATATGTTTGCCTTCTTGTTGCGCGTCACGTACTTTTTTTTCCATTTCAGGGCGAGTGTAACGATGAAAGCTATCCCCTTCGATAAAAGCCGCACTAATGTTAAGGCTACGAAAAATATGTTTAATTGCATTCGTGGTGGTAGTTGTCCCCGCACCTGAAGAGCCGGTTATTGCAATAATAGGATGTTTAGCTGACATATTAATTCTCTTTTATAAGACCCGGTTAGTTATAAAGATGTTGCTGGTCTAGGTCAAGTGACGTAATCAGCAAATAACGTTATCATGGGGTGCTTAAAAATAAAACGAGATAGAGCATGAAATTTTTAAAATCACTACTAGGGTTGTTTTCAATCGGCGCTTTAACGCTCTCAGTAGCACAAGCAAGTATGCCCAAAAGCCAAGTGTTATTAGCCGATTTAAATACTCCTTACGGCCTGCAAGTTACTATTGTGAGCGACAGTAATAGTTATAATAATCAGCCTCATATACACAATAATGGTGTTTACTTTACCCATGAAGTATTAAGTGCGGAGCAAAGCCAAACCGATATTGCTTACTACGACTTTGCAACAAAACAAATTATTAATATAACCAATACGCCAGTAAGCGAATACTCACCAACCGTAATGCCAAATAAACAAAGCTTATCGGCAATTGTGGTAGAGGCCAATGGCAAGCAAAAACTATGGCAATATCCGCTAGATAGCGAAGCTGCAGCAAGTCGTATTTTTGACTGGATAGAGCCAGTGGGATATCACGCATGGGGTATAAATAACGATTTAGTCATGTTTATTTTAGGTGAGCCACATACATTACAATATAGCTTAGTTGCAGCGGCAAAAGGGCAAGTTGTGGCAAAAAATATTGGCCGTACGCTTATTTACAATCATACAATGGCGCAGTTTATATTTAGTTACACCCAAAATGAGCAACATATTGTAGCGCGTTTTAACCCACAAATTAAGCAGGTAGAAAACTTACTTAGATTGCCGCTACAAGTACAAGACTTTATTTTAAAGGACGACAATACGCTGGCCTATGCGCTTAATAACCGTGTTTACCAACGTAACCTTAGTGGCAATAACACTGTATCGCAATGGCTGGACTTAACGCCTTATTGCCATACAAATATTACCCGTATGAGTTATAGCAACGACAAACTTGCTTTTGTTTGTGATGTAGCTGAGGACTAATTTAAATAAATTTCAGACTTTATAATGTGTATGCGTTAAGGTTATGCGCAAATTTAACTAATAGGGATTACAACGTGGCTTATAGTGCAGACGAGCTTACTGAGCAGCTAATTAAATTAGAGTGTAGAAGTAATTTTAAAATAAAGAATATTGCCGAATACATGTTAGTTAATTCAAAAGAAGCGTTTTACACGCACAGTGAAGGCGGCAAAGGTAAAATTATAATTCGCCCAGCATTTGAAGTGTTTAGTGATGATTTTACCGATATTGATGGAGTAGTGCGTACTCAGGGCTACTTTCATAGTAGCGAAATGACGCGTTTTCCTACGCGCATTTATAAAAGCGCACAGCCGATTCATTATGGTGTCGCGTTTAAAATAAACTCTGAGCAAGCAGCAAAAGATTTTATTGCCAAACTAACGATGATTATTGGTAACTAATAAAGCCATATCAACATTAAATGTAAAAAGCCGCAGAGTTAGCACTCAGCGGCTTTTATGTTTATACATTTGGTAAATATTACTTACTTTTTAAGAAGTTATTAACCGATTCAAGCTCACGATTCTTCAGTGCAATACAATCATTAGTGCTTTCTTCTAGTTTACTTAAAGTACGAGCATAACCTGGTATTTCAGCTAACTTAGTATTAAAGAAGCTTAGTGTTGTAGCAAAGCTATTTGCATCACAATTTGCAGTCGTAAAATACGGTAAGTTAGGGATAAAAAATGGCGGTAAGCTTGCTGTTACTTTATCGTAATTACTGTAAACCCAGTCAATAAACAGCGCTTGACGCTCATCAGTATAGCTTTGTCCTGCTAAAATAGTACGCATGTCGGATGCGGTTACTTCATCTGTTAAGCTGTAAGCCAATACTGCTTTTTGCAGTGCAGGTTTTGCAAAATAACCCATAGCCGAGAGCATATTAGTGCGTACTTGTGGATCTTTGGTGGTTTTAAAGGTTGCCATAAATTGCTCAAGCAATGCTTTGTCGCCGTTAAAAGCAGCCAACGTTAAATAAGTGCCGGCTAAGTATGGGTCTACTTTTTGTGGATCGTTTAAATAAACCTGAGTTTGCTGTTTTGCTTTATTGATCACATTTTGATCTTCGCCATCAAAACCTAAGCGCGATACAACGGCAGCTCGAAGTTGTGAAATAGCGCCATCTTCACCTACTTTTGCCTCTAAGCCGTATTTTTTAGCCGCAGGAGTTACTGCACCACGAATAAATTTCGGCCATAAGTCTTTATTGCTATCGTCTTTAAAGGTGCGTTGTTGCGATACTAAATAGCCCAGCGCGGTATTAGCAACGCGAGGGTGGCTGTCGCTTATAAATAGTTCAAGCGTTTGCATTAACTTAGCGGCCGATATAACACCGGCATCAAGTAGTGCATCGGTAGCAGATAATAACGCTAAACGTTCGCGGTCATCTAGCTTGTCAGCAGCATTGTCGATAAGCGCACTAAACTGTGCATCGTCCATCACCCAGCGGTAATAACCTAATGCGCCCTGATCAGGATAAATCCACTCTGGTGCAAAATCTAAATCTAGCGTTTGGCTTTGTTTATTAAGTAATACGTTCGCTGTTTTTACTTTATCGCCCGCGCCGTATTTAATTGCAACAGGTACATTCCATAATTGCTCAGGCGCATCAACATCGGCATTTACAAAGCGACTTTGCGATATAGTTATTTTACTACCTTGCTGAGCTACTTTAATCAGTGGGTAGGAAGATTGCTCAATAAACGATTTTAAAACACTCGCTACATCTTTATTAGAAGCTTTGCCAAGTGCTTGCCATAAATCGGCAGCTTCGGCATTTTTATACGAAAATTCTTTTAAGTAATTTTGAATACCTTTTTGAAAAGTCTCTTCACCTATCCAATTTTCAACCATAGCAAGTACCGAGCTACCTTTGCTATAAGCAAGGCCTAAACCATCCATAATATCGGCTTCGGTTTTAATTGGTTTACGAATTGGTTTAGTACTCAAACGTGCATCAAGTGGCATAACGTTATTTTGTGGTAAATCTAGGTGCGATTCAAATTCAGGATTTAGTTGCTTGGTAATTTTTGCCGCCATCCAACTAGCAAACGCTTCGTTTAACCATAAATCGTTCCACCACTTCATCGTTACTAAGTTACCGTACCATTGGTGTGCAAGCTCGTGAGCAATAATAGACACATTGCGTTGTTTTTTACTGCGCGTAGCGGCAGCTAAATCAACCAATAAAATATCTTCTCGGTAGGTTACAAGTCCTGAGTTTTCCATGGCACCAAACGGAAATTCAGGTACAGCCACCGAATCTAGTTTTTGATACACATAAGGAATACCAAAATATGCTTCAAGTGCGCCTAGTACTTTTGGCATGTTTTCTTTAGCGTACTGGGCTAAATGAATTTTACCTTGTGGGGTAATCACGCGCCCTGGTACCGACATTCCTTCAACATTAAGCTCTTCAAAAGGGCCCACAGCCATTGCCACTAAATAAGAAGGAATAGGCGGTGTTTTATCAAAAAAGTGGGTGGTCATGTCGCCATTTACTGTAGTTTTAAGCTCAGGTGTATTGGCATATACTTTTTGTGAGGTAGGCGCGGTAATAGTGAGCTGAAATGGAATTTTGTAGCTCGGCTCGTCAAATACCGGAAATGCACGGCGCGCATCACTCATTTCAAACTGAGTAAATAAGTAAGGTGTACCTTGATCTAATGTTTTATATAGCCCAACACTTTGGCGATTATATGGCGCTGAAAAATCAATTTTTAAGGTGTATTTATCCGGCTGAATTTGCTCATCACAGCTAAATTTTACTTTACCGGTTTTGAGCATTTCGCTGTTTAAGTCACAATTTTGCTCGCCAAGTAATTGTGCCATTTTAGTTGCGTAAGCCACGCCGTTTAGTTCTATGTAGTTAGTTGGCTTGAGTACCTCTAAAATAATCTCAGTCATTCCGGTAAAGGTATCTTGGCTTGGGTCGAGTGTTAACGACACTGATTGACTGCTTGGTTTTGCGAGTTTTTCAATTACGAATTCGTTAGCATTTGCTGCGCTCATCGCGAATGCAACACTTACGGTTAAGAGGCTTTTAAGAAACATAGTATCCCTAGTTTATTATTGTTATAAATGACTAAAGCAGACAGCGTTACCACTCTACTTTAATAGAAACGGTATTATATGCGGATATCCTAGCAGCTTTCTTTTATGGAGTAATCGAATAACCCCAGATTTGGGCGAGTAAATAGTAACAAAGTTTGTCAGTGACTATCGCGATTGATAAAGCGCTGCCAGTGCAATTGTGAGTTAATAACGCGAATTTGCCCAATTATGCTATTTAATACTGCTACATTGCTATAATTTGGGTGTGGGTATTCGTTAAAGCCCATTAAATAATTAAACGCATCTTTAGAGTTAGCTTGCAGTGCATAAATGCGTACTTGCTGCTCAAAGTTAAGCCGCAGGCTACTTATAGCGGTTTTCATTCCGAGTTGGTCAATATTAGGAATTGCACATTTTTGCAAGTAACCAGCGCGCTCGCCTTCACCGCTAAACCAAATACGTACTTTTTCGCTGTAGCGACCGGTTTTAGCTGGTAAATCGAACATTAATCGCTGTTGGTTTTGGCTTTTTATAAATGCTAAATAGTCGTTAAAGCCAGCATTAATTAGCGCTTGATGTACAGGAATAAGGCGTGGCTTTATTTTTCCGTGGGTATGAAAACTAAAACATAAAATATTTTGCTCAACAGTTAAGTCATCAAGTGTTAAGCAGCCTATTTCGTCACTATAAGCGCCCGTATAGTAAGCAATTAATGGCAGCCAAAAGTGCCAATGCTTTGCTTGTTCACGCACCACGCGCATATCGCCATAAATATAGCCACTGTAAAGTGTGTGCAGCTCCATGGCTGAAAAAGGACGGCGACCAAGATGGGTTTTCAACGGTGTACCTTGAAAATAATGACAAAATACATTTTATACCCAAAACATAGCAAGATGCGAGTATGTTTTGGGTATAAATACTTATACCTAATTAATTAAAACAAAAAAGCCAACTAGCACGAATGCAGTTGGCTTTTTTTATGCTTTATTAATTAAGCTATAGTGAATTATTCACTTAATGCGCGTGCTAAACCTACTGGTTCAATTTCTACGCATACTTGGTCGTCATTCCAGTTAAGGCCAACTAAAGCATTGTCTTCGTTTAGGTCTTCAACCCATTCATCTAAAAATTCATCAAGGCCAATTTCTACTGGGCTGTACTCTTTCCACTCGTCTTTACACTGAGCTTTAGCAGCCGCTTCGCTTTCCCAAAGTAGTAATACGTCAGTCTCGTCAAATTGATTTGAATCACACACTACAAAGCCATTATCTTCTGCACCTAGTGCCCAAATTACTTCGCTCATACGTACTTTTTCAACAAAGTTGACTAGTTCTGATTCAATCTCGATATCGCTCATGTGTTTACCTTTTTAAATTAATGACTAGGACTGGTATTTATTGCTGCTTGGCGTTGGCCATATTGCTCATAAAAAGCAACAAGCGCTGAATGCTGACTAATGTCGGTTAGTTCACGAAAGCAAATCCAATCAAGCAGGCAGTATAAACTGATGTTGAGGTATTCACAGCCTTTAAATTCATCATCAGTTAAATGATCATTTAAAAAGTGTAATGTTTCAACAATACGTTCGTTTTGCAAATTAAAAAATAACGCATCACTTTGCGTATCAAAACCAGAGCGCTGGCATAAAAGCATTTCCACTAAAGAGTCATTACAGGCATTAATAGTGGTAAGTAAGTGCTCTTGCGGCCAAGTTAATTTTGGCTGTGCTGTTTTTTCAAGTAAATAACGCAGTATTGAGTTTGAATCACTAAGGGTTAAATTGCCATCTACGAGAATAGGGATTTTGCGTGCTGGGTTTTTGCTCACCATAGTTGGGCGATCTTGCGCTGAAAAAATATCCAGATTAATAAACTCTAAATCACAGTTATTTTCCAGCGCCCATATTCTAATACGGCGTACATAAGGCGAGGTAACAGAACCAAATAGTTGCATAATTACTCCATAAAAAAGCCGCATAAGCGGCTTTTTTCAAAATTTACAGTGCAGAATAAGTTACTCTGAACGGCTGGTTACTTCAAGTAAATGGTAACCAAACTGTGTTTGTACTGGGCCTTGTACTTGATTAATTGGCGCAGAGAACACCACTTTATCAAACTCTGGCACCATCATACCTGGGCCAAACTCACCAAGAGCACCGCCATCTTGACCTGATGGACAGTTAGAGTGTGCTTTTGCTAATACAGCAAAGTCTTCACCTTGTTCAATTTTTTCTTTTAAATCTAAACACTGTGCTTCGCTATCTACTAATATATGTCTTGCGCTTGCCACTGTCATAAAATCTCCTAATTATTAATCTGGTTGTTTTTTAATCATACTAACGTGTATTTTAGTTAGTTTAAACTAATTGTAACGGTTTTAACCTAGTTAATAGCTAATGTCGCTTCAATTGCTGCAGTTAGTTTTTCTGATTCGGGTGCTACTTTACTGTTAAAGCGCGTAATTGTTTTACGATCAGCAGACACTAAATACTTATAAAAATTCCAATTAGGTGAGCTGGTTTGGCTATTTAAGTGTTTAAAAATAGGGTTTGCATCGCTGCCGCGCACTGCGCTGGTAGCAAACATAGTAAAAGTAACTCCGTAATTAACAAAGCAGACTTTGGCGGTGTCTTGTTCGTTGTTTTCTTCTTGAAAAAAATCATCAGAAGGAAACCCTAATACCACTAAGCCTTGCTCTTTATATTTATTATAAACCGCTTCAAGCCCTGAAAATTGCGGCGTAAAGCCACAGTTACTCGCAGTATTAACAATTAGCAGCGGTTGGTTTTCAAATTGGCATAAGTTAACAAATTCTTTTGAGCGTAGTTTACGCAAAGTGACGTTAGTAAAGTCTTGGCAGTTATTTTGTTTTTTAATGGGGTGCTCAGCCGTGCTTTGCGCTTGAGCTAATGCGGGTACAAGTAACGCCATTAATGCTAATAATATTATTTTTATCATTTTTAATGCCTAAAGTTAAAAGGTTACATATTGTTTATAGCTTCAATGATACGCTAATATAAATGCAACTGATCAACCTTATTTAGACCTTATGACAATCCGTTTAGCACGCCCAGAAGATTTAAAAACTATAGTCGCAATTTATAACGAAACCATTGCCAGCAGAATGGTTACCGCCGATACCGAAGAGGTAAGCGTTACCGACAAACAAGCTTGGTTTGATAGCCACACTCCTCAGCGGCCAATTTATGTATATTCTGAAAATGACCAAGTGTTAGCATGGCTTAGTTATAAACCGTTTTATGGGCGAGTAGCTTACGAAGGCACGGTAGAAATAAGTATTTATATTACCGCTAAAGCACAAGGTAAAGGTTTAGGTAAAACACTGATGGAGTTTGCCCAAACTCAAGCTAAACAACTCAATATTAAAGTGTTACTAGGGTTTATTTTTAGTCATAATTTACCCAGTATTAAACTATTTAAACACTTTAACTTTAGTGTGTGGGGCGAGTTACCACAGGTGGCCATTATGGATAATAACCCTTACAGCTTAACTATTTTTGGTAAGCACTTATAACCGTAGTGATTAAAAGTGCTTACTCTACACCTAAATATTTAAGCGTCGCGGGGTAGGCCTTTTTCAACAATTCTAATAAGCCTTGCGGTTTTACGCAGTATAGTACCTTGCTTGTTGCGTTGCTGTTGCAGCGCCCAATTTATATGTTCTAAAACCAGTTCACTGCAAGCTAAGCTTTTATCTTCTAGGGCATGAATAATGCTCGGGCTAAATTCAGCATTACCTAAGCCTACAGCCAAATTACGCAACCAACGCTCGTGGCCAATACGACGAATAGGGCTGCCTTCGGTGTTTTTTAAAAAAGTGGCTTCATCCCAAGCAAACAGCTCAAGCAGGTCTTTATCTTTTAATTGGGTGCGCGGATGAAAATCATTTTCGTCGGTAAGTTGGCCATAGCGATTCCACGGGCAAACTAATTGGCAGTCGTCGCAACCATAAACGCGGTTACCTAATAATGTTCGGTATTGCTCTGGAATAGGACCTTGTAGCTCAATGGTTAAGTACGATATACACTTACGTGCATCTACCACGTAGGGCTCAACAATAGCGCCAGTTGGGCATAGCGTTATGCAGGCTACGCATTTACCACAGCCTTCAAAGGTGTTTTCTGCATCTATGGGCAGCGGTAAATCAACAAATAACTCACCTAAAAAAAACCAAGAACCGGCTTCCTTATTAATAAGTAGCGAGTGTTTACCGCGCCAGCCCAAGCCTGCTTTTTCAGCAAGTTGGCGCTCAAGTACCGGGGCTGAGTCGACAAAAGGCCTAAAACCGTATTCGCCAATTTCAAGCTCTATTTTTTGGCCTAATTTTTTTAAGCGATTACGCATTAATTTATGGTAGTCGCGACCTAGAGCGTAGCGGCTTATATACGCTTTATCTGAGTTTTTAAGGGTTTTGGCAAAACCTGCATCGGGGGGCAGGTAATTCATTTTTACCGAAATAACACGCTGCGTTCCAGGTACTAACTCAGCAGGGCGAGCGCGTTTCATACCATGAGCGGCCATGTAATCCATATTGCCATGGTAGCCGGCATCGAGCCAACGTTGCAGCTGCGTTTCATGCTTGCTTAGGTCTATATCAGTAATACCTACTTCGCTAAAGCCAAGCTCTTGCCCCCACACTTTAATTTGTTGGGCAAGGTTTTTATAATCAGGAACTGCGTCGCTCACATGCATCACACGGTTAAATAAATAGCTGGGTAATTTAACATATTTAGCTTATGGGTAAAACGCTTGTTATACCCATAAGCTTGTTAGCAAATACCTATTTTTAATAAAATAGGTATTACTGCACAAAGCGTTTTAGTTGCTGTTGTGTTTGCTGGCTGAGGGTTTGTGATTGTTGGCAATCATTAAGTGCTGTATCTATGATTTGTTTGGCTTGCTCGCCAAGCGCTACAATATGCTCTACCGATTGGTGGGTTTGATTTTGTGTTTGCTCAAGTAAGTGCACAGCCTCGGCAATTTGTTGTAACTGTTGCTGGTTATGCTCAAACTCAGTAAGCATATTAGTAAAACCATTAGAAGTGCTATTTATTGATTTTTGCGCATTGTGTGAGTGAGTAATTAATTGCTCTGACTCTTTGTTTGTTTCGTTTACTAGCTCGTTCATTTGGTTTATAAAATCACTAATTTGGCGTGTTGCACCACTTACCTTAATTGAAAGAGTACGCACTTCATCGGCAACTACCGCAAAACCACGTCCCGCATCACCGGCTCTTGCTGCTTCAATGGCGGCATTTAGGGCTAGTAGATTGGTTTGATCAGAAAACTCTTCCACCATTTTTAAAATGCTACGAATGTTTTCACTGTTTTCTTTTAAGCCTGAAATAGTTGCCGAAAAGCCGGTTAGCATATCGGTTATTAATTTTACTTGTTGCACTAAGGCCGACAACTCTGTTGCCGAAAGCTTAACAAAATTTAAATGCTCACTATTTATTTTATGCACGCTGTCGGTATTGCTTACTATATTTTGTAAGCTCTGCGCTATTTGGTTGCTGGCATTTATAATGGTATGGCTTAAATGTATTTGTTGTCCGCTTAATTGCTCAGTATGTTGCATAGACTGAGTTGCTTGCTCGATACTTTGCACGCCTGCTTGGGCGCTATTGTAGGTTGTGTTTAGTAGCTGATTTAAATGAGTAGTAAAAAGATTGTATTGCTCGCTTAGTTCACGAAACTCATCATAAGTAAAATGGGGTAACTTTGCCGATAAGTCTGCATCTTGCTGGTTTATATTTATTAGCGTGTCGCGCATTGCCTTGACTGGGCGCACCATTAAAAATCGCATATAAAATAGGGTGAAAATAAAGCCAGCCACAATCACTAAAGCTAATGCCCAAAATAACCCAGTACTTTGTTGGTTTAGGGTTAAGCTTTCATACAGCCAAAATAAAGTAATAGCCTGAAATAAAAATACAAAACTTAAATTACCCACAATTTTGCGCGTTAAGGTAAAAAAAAGTGTTTTTTCTAAAAAATTATAAATTCGCATATAGCTACTCATTATGTACAGACCATTTGGTTATTATTAATCACCTAAGTAAGCTTTAGTTTGTGCCGGATAATTTGTAAAAATACCATCCACACCTAAATCTAGCATCAGCTTTATATCTTGTTGTTTGTCTACAGTGTACGCATAAATTATTAAACCACGTTGTTTTGCATCATCTACAAAGGCTTTATTTATAAAGTTTTTATCTACATGAACACTGTACGCGCCTAAGTCTTCAGCAAACTTTGCATAATTAATTGGTATAGATGACGTTAGTGCACCCATTTTTAGCCAAGGTAAGCGTTTTTTTAACCAGGCTAGTTGATGATGATCGAACGACGACACTAAAATGTTATCTGCTGATATGCGTTTTTCTGTAATGTTTTTTTCAACTTGAGTAGCAAACTGTTCAAGATTAAAAGTATGTTTTAGCTCTAAATTTAAGAGTGTTTGATTATTATTCCAATCAAAAAGTTGCTGTAAAGTTGGTACTTTTTCGCCATTACCAGCATTGAGTTGCATAATGTGAGCAGCAGTAAAGTTACACACTTTACCTACGCCGTTAGTGGTTCTATCAAGCCAAGTGTCGTGAATGATCATGTAATCATCAAGTGCGCTTTGTACATCTACTTCAATGCCGTCAACGCCTATTTGTAAGGCCGCCATAATGGCGCTTTGGGTGTTCTCTGGAAAGTGCCCACTGGCACCGCGATGGGCAAATACTTTCATTGGCGTGATTTCCGTGCAATAGACCAAGTTTCAAAACAAGCAGCGCTAACAATTAATGCACCACCAATAAAAGTGGCGATAGAGGGGCGCTCATGCAAAATAATAATAGCTAATAATGTGCCGTAAAGTGGCTGAAGGCAAGCAATTAGCCCCGCGGTTGCCGCCGATAAATGCTTTAAACTGGCAGCAAATAATGAGTGTGGAGCTGCGGTAAATATAACTCCCGCAACTAAAATAAGCACCAAATCGTGATTAGTGGTCGCATAAATAGGCACTTCAATAAACGCGCAAAGTATTAGGCTGGCAACCAAGGTTTGATAAAACATGGTTTGCGGGCCACCGTATTGATTAAAATAGCGCTTATGAATGATATTACGAATGGCAAAAAAGAACGCCGAAATAACCCCAGTGATCACCCCAAGTGTTACATCATTCCCTAAATTTGCATTAGGTATTAATAAATAAATGCCGATTAACACTACCGCCGCACTAATAATATCTTTTGCTTTGGGCTTACTTTTATGAAAAAACGGTTCTAAAAACACGGTTATTACCGGGTAGCTAAAAAAAGCCAACATACCAATGGTGATCCCAGCAAGTTGCATTCCCGCAAAATAAGTTACCCAATGTATGCCTACTGCCACACCGAGTAACAGGGCAATTAAGTAATCTTTACCTTGGTTTAGCTTAATCGGCTTTTTTTGCATGCCGAGCAAAATAAAAATAGCGATGCCGGCTATGGCTGCACGATACACGGTAATGTCGAGTGCATTTAAACCAATTAACTTTGCAAATAGCGCAGTGCCGCCAAAGAGTAATACGGCAATGTGTAGGTAAATTAAACTTTGCTGTTGCGACTGCATGTTATTTCCTTATGTTGGCTCATCTAAATATTGCAGACAATGGTTAAGATGAGTTTTTGAGTTTTCGTGACAAATGTAAGCAAAGTTAGTTGTATTTAAGGTAATGTAACTAAAATCGAATTTACTTTTAATATTCGTTTAGCTTACACTCGTTAGTAGGTTACTGCGTTTAAAATTGATAAATACAGGAATTAAACGTTTATTTGTAAAGTTGTGCGTAAAAACACTAAACCAAGCTTGAGTGTATTAATAACAAAAACGCGCTGCTGAAACAGCATTAATAATTAAAATAATGAAAAATGAGGGAATAAATGACACGTTTTATAGCAATAAAAACCGAAGAAAGCACGGCCGTTTTAACCATGAATACCCCCGAAAACCGCCATAATCCAGAGTTTTTGGCTGAGTTTAATCAGCATCTTGATCAAATAGAGGCCGATAAAAATATTAAGTCGGTGGTGCTTACATCTAACAGTGAAAAAAATTGGTCATTGGGAATCGATTTAGAGTGGATGGCTAATACGAGTAATACCCCAGAAACAATTGCCGGCTTTATGAGCGATGTAACCGCGTTATTAAAACGCATTGTTACGTTTCCTATGCCGATTATTGCCGCGTTAAACGGCCATACTTTTGGTAATGGTGCAGTATTGGCCTGCGCTTGTGATTTTAGGCTAATGAAATCTGATAAAGGATTTTTTTGTTTTCCTGAAGTCGATGTGATGGTGCCATTTTTACCCTCAATGTTTCCTATTATTAATAAAGCTATTCCACAAGCCTTTTTTAACCGTTTAGCTATGTCGGGTATGCGAGTAGGGGCACAAGAGTTATTAGATAACAAAGTAGTAGAAGCTATTTTTGCCGATGAAACTCAATTACAAGCAGGTGCGCTGGGCTTTGCACAACAGTTTAATAAAAACCGTTGGATTTACGCTCAAAATAAAACCCAAATGAATAAACAAATAGTGTTAACCATGGAAACAGAAGATTCGATCTTTATCGATAATATCAGTAAATTGTTATGGAAAAATTTACAGCAAAAATAATTCTAACTTAGCGTCAAACAGGCCTTAATGAGTTTGTTTGAGCTACTAATTTTAGTTACTAATTTTAACTTATAGCAGAATAAACCCACCACAAAATTAAGGGCGGGTTAAGCCCGGTTAAGCTAAGTTTTTAAATACAAAAAGTAAGGTAAAAGTGCTTTATTAAAAGTTTAATAGCTTTTACCTGTCTCATTTTAGCTATATGGGTTAAAATACCTACATAACCAAACTAACAAGATAGTGAATGTCAAACCAAGATCCAAATCTCAGTCGAGAACAAGAAAAGTACGAAAACCCAGTCCCTAGCCGTGAGTTTATACTTACTCACCTTCAAGAGCGTTCAAAACCTGCTAACTATGCACAGTTATGTGAAGAACTAGCGGTAAACGATGAAGAACGGCAAATCGCATTTAAACGCCGCCTTCGTGCTATGGAACGTGACGGTCAGCTGTATTTTAATAAGCATAAATGTTACGCCCTAATTGACGAAGCCGGTTTAACTAAAGGCAAAGTAGTAGGCCACAGAGACGGTTTTGGCTTTTTAGAAGTTGAAGGCGAGAATAAAGATTGGTTTATTGCTAAACACCAAATGAATATGGTGTTACATGGCGACATTGTACTTGCTAAAGGCACTAAACGTGGCTCTGGCTCAAAATGCGATGCACGTATTATAAAAGTACTTACCAACGAGCGCGCGCCTATTGTTGGCCGCTATTTTGTTGAGCATGGTATTGCCGTAGTGGTTGCCGAAGATCCGCGTATTACCCAAGACATAATGATTTTACCGGGAAGCGAAAACGGCGCGCGCCACAACCAAATGGTGCAAGTTAAAATAACGCAAAACCCCACCCGAAATATGAACGCGGTAGGTAAAGTAATTGACGTACTTGGCGAGCATTTAGCCCCAGGTATGGAAATAGAAGTTGCCCTGCGTAACCACGATATTCCGCACGTTTGGCCTGAAGAAGTTGAAGCGCAAGTAGCCCACCTTGGCGAATTTGTTGACGAGGCTGACAAGCAAAACCGCGTAGATTTACGCGACCTACCTTTAGTAACCATAGATGGCGAAGACGCACGCGACTTTGATGATGCCGTTTATTGTGAGCCTAAAAAGTCAGGTGGTTGGCGTTTATGGGTTGCTATTGCCGATGTGTCGCATTACGTAGGTATGAACACCCCGCTAAACAAAGAAGCCATAGAGCGCGGTAACTCAGTGTATTTTCCTGAGCAAGTAATTCCTATGCTGCCTAAAGTATTGTCTAACGGCTTATGTTCGCTTAACCCTGAAGTTGATCGCTTATGTATGGTTGCCGAAATGACAGTGTCAGATTCGGGCAAGCTTTCGGGTTATAAGTTTTACGAAGCGATAATGAATTCGCATGCACGTTTAACTTACACCAAAGTAAATGCCATTTTACAAAACGATGAAAAACTACGTAAAGAATATGCGCATGTAGTGCCACATTTAACCGATTTACAGCAAATGTATTTAGCGCTTAAATCGGCTCGCCAAGAGCGTGGTGCAATTGAGTTTGAAACTCTCGAAACTCGTTTTGTATTTAACGCACAGCGTAAAATAGAATCGATAGTGCCGGTTATTCGTAACGATGCGCACAAACTTATTGAAGAATGTATGATTTTAGCCAACGTATCGGCGGCTAAATTACTTGAAAAACACGAAGCCAGCGCGCTATTTCGTGTCCATGACGAGCCAGATAGCGAAAAACTAGGTAACTTTACTAAGTTTTTAGGCGAACTTGGTATTGAGAGCACGTTAAGCGACGAGCCAACACCTAAAGAAATTACTCAAGTGCTAGCTCGTTTAGGCGATCGCCCAGAAGCAGAGCTTATTCAAACCATGCTGCTGCGCTCAATGAAGCAAGCTGTGTATCAACCAGATAACATAGGCCACTTTGGTTTAGCTTTATCTGCTTATGCACACTTTACTTCACCAATTCGTCGTTACCCCGACTTAGTAGTGCATCGTGCTATAAAAGCGGTACTAAAAGCACAAGGCCAACATACTTCAGGCGAATACGCATACACAGATGACGAAGTAGATAAGTTAGGTGAGCAGTGTTCTACCACAGAGCGCCGCGCCGACGATGCTACTCGCGAAGTAGCCGATTGGTTAAAATGTGAGTTTATGCAAGATCACGTTGGCACTGAGTTTGATGGTGTTATTTCATCGGTAACCAATTTTGGTTTATTCATTCGTTTAGATGATTTGCAAATTGATGGCCTTATTCATGTTGCCAACTTAGGCAACGAATTTTTTGCCCATGATGCCGCAAAACATTGTTTAATAGGCGAGCAAACGCACAAAGTATATCGCCTTGGCGATAAAGTAACGGTAAGTGTTGCATCGGTTAGCTTAGAAGACAGACGCATAAACTTAACCCTTAAAGGCGATAAAGCGCAAGACCGATACACGCGCCGCCGTGGGCCAAAAGGCACTGATAAATCTGAGCATGCACCTGCGAGTGTACGCTCACAGTTAAAAGCAGGCAAAGTACCGGGTAAAAAATCGCATGGCGATGAAAAACCTAAAGGTAAAAAAAGGCCAGCAAGCAAAGATAAAGGTAAACCTGCAAATAAGTCGGCAACTAAACCAGCAGACAAAAAAGCAGTAGATGCCACAGCAAATAAAAAACCGAAAAAAAAGGCCGTTAAAAAGCCTAAAAGAGTAGGCAAAAATGCCCGCAAACGTAATACCCCAGGAGCAGAAAATACGTGAGTAATGAATTAATTTTTGGTTTTCATTCTGTTGAAGCGATTTTAGCAAGCGAACCAGAGCGTTTTGTAGAAATTTACGCGCTTAAAGGGCGTGACGATAAACGCTCAACCCCGATTATTGATGAAGCACTTAAATTTGGTATTTCAGTACAGTACATGCAACGCAAAGCCCTTGATAGCAAATCAAAAGGCGAGCAGCATCAAGGTATTATTGCCAACGTAAAAGCAGCACCAACGTTTAACGAAAAAGATCTTGATGCGATTATTGCACGTGAAGATACTCCATTTTTGTTAGTGCTTGATGGCATTACTGATCCGCATAACTTAGGTGCATGTTTACGTAGTGCCGACGCCGCTGGCGTACATGCTGTAATTGTACCTAAAGATCGCTCAGCTAAGCTTAACGGCACAGCGCGTAAAGTTGCCTGTGGCGCAGCCGAAACAGTACCGCTTATTCAGGTTACTAACCTTGCACGTACATTGCGCGAAATTAAAGACGCTGGTGTTTGGGTTGTAGGCACTGCAGGCGAAACAGATAACCACGTATTTGATGCCAGCTTAACAGGGCCAATGGCTATTGTTATGGGTGCCGAAGGCGAAGGCATGCGCCGTTTAACCCGCGAGCATTGCGACTTGTTAGTTAAAATACCTATGGCGGGAACGGTTTCAAGCTTAAACGTATCGGTAGCCACAGGTATTTGTTTATTTGAAGTATTACGCCAACGTAGCGTTAATAACTAAGTTATTAACTGGCTCGTTTAAGCAATAAAAAACCGAGGTTGAAAATTCAATCTCGGTTTTTTTGTGTTCGTAATTTAATGCGGTTGTTATAAACGGTTCAATAACAAGGCAATAATTTAGATGTGTAGTGTTTCCTGCATAAAAAATTATTACCGCTGTTAGTAAGTAGTATTGCCTTAAAAGCGCAGGTAAACGGTTCAATAACAAAGCAACAATTTAGATATGTAGTGTTTCCTACATAAAAAATTATTAACGCTGTTAGTAAGTAGTATTGCCTTAAAAGCGCAGGTAAACAGTTCAATAACAAGGCAATAATTTAGATGTGTAGTGTTTCCTACATAAAAAATTATTAACGCTGTTAGTGAGCCGTTTAACCAGCTTTCAACTTAGAATGAGTAGCTGTAGCCCAACTGTAGGGTACGAGGCTTACCTGGTTGAATACCGCCATTAGCACGATTAGCAATGTAGGTTTTATCAAACAAGTTATCAACGCTTAAGTATACTTTTTGATTGTCGTCGATGCGGTATTTAGCGGCTAAATCCCATACCACACGGCTATTAATAGCATTTAAGCCAGAGTCGGTTAAATCTGCATGTGAGTCAGATACATAGCGCAGTTGGCTGTGTACAACAAATGCTGATAATTCAGCACCCATAGAGAGTGCTACTTGGTTTTTTGGCACGTAAGGCATAGCGTCGCCTTTTTCTACTGTGCCCCAAATTTCTGAATCAAAAGTGTTTTTAAATTCAGAATCGGTGTAGGTGTAAGTTAGCTTAACCGGGAACATAACAGTATCGGTGTTAAAAGTATGGCCTGCACTAAATTCAACGCCAGAAACAGCTACTTCACCATAGTTATATTGATCGCCAATGTTCTCATCGCTACACCCTACAGCGGCAGTACAATTACCGTGCATGTTGTCGTAATCAGAATAAAACGCAATAATTTCACCATTAATACCGCTTACGTTATAGCGTGAACCAAATTCAATATTTACACTTTTTTCTTCTTCTTGGTCGGCATTACCCGGCGCGGCTGGTGCATAACCTTGTTGAATACCAGCAAGTAGAGTGATGTTGTCGTTTACTGTGTAAGTTGCACCGAGTGACGGCACTAAAATATCAGTGTCGTTCGACACATTTTTAGTTAAACCATTGCTGCGTGTAGGATCCGACTTTGCCCACTCTTCACGGGTAATCGTAATGTCTTCGAAGCGCAGGCCAGCACTGATCACTAATGCATCTAGCGTCCATTCGTCTTGAATAAATAAAGTACGTGCAGTGGCACTATCTACGCGGTTACTGTCAGAACCCGGAACTCCGCGCTCTGTCAGTGTCATGCTTAAGTCTTGATTAAGCGTGTACTCGTCTTGCCACTGAAAGCGATCCATTTCGTCTTCATGGTAACGCATACCCACAGTTATATAGTGATTGCCAGCAGGAATATGCAGCTCAGACTGAATACCTTTAGCTTGGTAGTCGCGGTTATTTGCTTTTATAGCAATGCCTTCAATACCTTGTGCGGTAGGGTTGGCTTCAAATTCGCTGTACTGCTCAAGGTAGCTTTCGCTTACTTTACTGGCTTTATACCAGTTACGATGAAAGTCGTTTAAATATGCCGTAGCAAGTAGTTCGTAACCTGCACCAAAGCGATATGCATAGTTAAGTTGATAAGCATTGTGACGGGTATTCATTTCATCATTTTGCGATGCCGCATAACGACGGTATGGCGTTGCTTGGTAATCGGCATCGGTTAAGCCCATGTAAGTTTCGTCTGATGTTTCGTCTGAATACTTAATTTTTAGCTCAAGGTTATGCGCGTCATTTTTACCAAATGTATGGCCTAACTTTAATAGTAAGTCAGTTTTTTCAAAGCCGGTGTTGTCATCGCCAACTGGCAGGTCTTTAAAACCATCTGCGCCGTAGGTAAATACTTCAATTAAACCCGCGGTATTGTTTTTTTCTTTGGCAAAATAAGCATGGCCTTTATAGTAGCCATCGCTACCTAAGGCAGCATCAAGCATACCTGTTGAGCTATTAGGCTCGGTTGGTAAGCTGCGCGATAATAAGTTTAAAACGCCGCCTGTAGTACGTGGACCATATTTAACCGATGCAGCACCTTTTAATACTTCAATAGACTCCATGCGGCCCATAGTAGGGAAGTAATAAGCCGAAGGAGCCGAGTAAGGCGCAGGTGCTACAAGTACACCATCTTCCATTACTGATATTTTGTCGTTACGACCAGTGCCAGTTCCGCGCATACCTATATTAGGGCGCAGGCCGTAGCCGTCTTCTTCTTGTACGTAAACACCAGGTACAGAGGCTAAAACACGAGAAATGTCGGTAAATTCAAATTTTTGCAGCTCAGCATCCGAAATAAACGTTGCAGAGCCCGGAATATCGTTAATAGCTTGTTGTGAGCCTATAACTGTAATTTGTTCAAAGTTACGCTCTACCTTACCCATATCTTTTGCCATTGCAGTTGCACTAATAGACAAGGCAACCGCAGTTGCAAGGGTAGATACTAAAAACTTATGTGCCATTGAGACTATCCTAAATTGGGTCAATTAACTAAATTGGCGCAATTTAAACACGTTAACGAATGAGAATCAATGTTATTCAGCGTTTGCGTGTGTAAGTTTTTATAACTAAAAATCTTCATATATATAACTTTTAATATATGAAGATTTGTTGGCTAGTATGTGTATAAAGCAGGTTAGCCTAAGCGAAGTTTTATAAATTCGGCCAGTTTAAAAACGGCATTTTCTGGCTCACTGGCCGTTTTTACTAAGCTAATACCAATATCACCCAAGGATGGTAAAAATTTGGTTTTAAGTTGATAGTTTAGCTCGTTTGGTACAGTACTTTTAGCCAGCACTGTAATGCCTAAGCCTTCTTTTAGCGCAGCAATAAGCCCAGTTAAATCGGCGTTGCTATACACAATACGATACTTTATTCCCGACCTTTCTAGCGCCTCTATAGCTCGGCGTCTGTAAATACACCCCTCGGGAGCGGTAACCAAAGTAACAGTGTCGTTTTGTGCCAGCGACAAGTCGCCCACCCATACCAGCTGATCTTGCTTAAAAATAGGAAATTGCTCCGAGTCGAGCTGCTCGTTGAGTGCCAGTACTAAATCAAACTGATCTTGGCGTTCTTGCGATAATAAATGCTTACTTAAACGCGATTTAACTTCCAGTGATACTTCAGGGTATAAAGCTACAAAGTCGCCAATAATAGAGGGTAAAATACGCGCTGCAAATTCGCTTGGAATACCCAAACGTACTCGGCCGGTAATACTTTCTGAGGTAAATAGCTGCAAAATGGCATCGTTGTGTTGCATCATTTGTTTAGCCATTGGTAATAATAGCTCGCCATATTGATTAAGCACTTGGCGTTGGCCTTGTTTTTTAAATAATTTATAACCGAGCAAATCTTCTAAGCGCTTTATTTGCAGGCTAACCGCAGGTTGCGATAAGCCAAGTAAATCGCCGGCTTTAGCAAAGCCGCTAGCCTCTACTACCATTACAAAAGTGCGTAAACTATCTGTTGAAATGTTTTTCATATTTAAAATCACAATTAATATCGCCATATATATAAGCATTATTTATCAATTGATTAATAATTACAATTTGTTGTTGTACAGCGGGAGCAATATACTTTTGATATTATAAGTTTGATAGGTGTTTGTTATGACTTTTAGCCCCATTATGTTTGCCCGCCATAGCAAAGCTAACAGCGCGGTTATTAATTCTTTGCAGGCCAGCAACAACCACGTTGTAATAGACTTTAGCGGCACAGAAGCCTCGGTATTTTTAAGTAATATACTAGGCCACGATTTAACTAAGTTAACTGCCAGTGGTTTGGGTTTAATTGGCACCCTTGATGGCGATTTTAATTCTGATTATAGCTATGCCGTTTACTGCTTTAGCGAAACCGCTTTTAGATTTATATTACCGCACTGCGCAAGTCTGCAATTACAAGCACTTATAAACGAGCAACAACTGCGTTATGACATTGATTATGTTATGCGTACTGACCTAGCAAGCTTTATTTTAAGCGGCAGTAATGCCTTTGACTCAATTGTAGAAGCCTTTAAATTAACGCCGGGTTTACGTCTTTCAGATGCACAATTATGTTACGGTACGCAAAGCGGTGACGTATTTATCACAGTCATAAATAAAAACGACCAGCAACAATTTGTACTGGTGGCTAAAACTCCTGAGCTGCAAAAGTGGCAAGAGTATATGCAAGCCCAAGGCTTTGCCCTTATTCAAGGCGCTGCAGCGTAAAATATTCACCCTAACTTGGGTGCTCACAGCTTAGTATTAATATTTGGCTGTGTTTAATTACAATTTGGCAGGCGTTAAATGCAGGCCATATTATTCCCCCTCATTAAATTGAGGCCACGCCCAAATAACTGGGTTAATTTAAAAGTGAAGGAATATCATGACTTCTAAAACAGTACTTTATGCTAAGCACCTTGAAGCGGGCGCTAAAATGGTTGATTTTCATGGCTGGGAAATGCCAATTAACTACGGTTCGCAAATAGAAGAGCACAATGCAGTACGCAACGATGCCGGTATGTTTGACGTATCGCACATGACCATTGTTGATATACAAGGCGAGCAAGCACAAGCATTTTTACAAAAACTAGTAGCAAACGATGTTGCTAAACTTACCGTACCTGGTAAAGCGTTATATACCCCAATGCTAAATGAGCAAGGCGGCGTAATTGACGACTTAATAATTTATTTTTTCAGTAACACCTCTTATCGCCTAGTTGTTAACTCAGCAACTCGCGAAAAAGACTTAGCTCACCTTGCTAAAATATCAGCCGATTTTGCCGTTACCGTTACAGAGCGTAACGAATTTGGCATGATTGCAGTGCAAGGCCCTAACGCTAAAGCTAAAACTGCCACATTATTAACAGCTGAGCAAAATGCAGCAATAGAGGGTATGAAACCGTTTTTTGGCGTGCAAACAGGTGATTTATTTATTGCCACAACGGGTTATACTGGCGAAGACGGTTACGAAATTGTAGTGCCAAAAGAGCAAGCTGCCGATTTATGGCAACAACTGTTAGACGCAGGAGTTGCACCAGCAGGTTTAGGCGCACGCGACACGCTACGTTTAGAAGCGGGCATGAACCTTTATGGCCTAGATATGGACGAAAGCGTATCGCCACTAGCGGCTAACATGGCTTGGACTATTGCATGGGAACCACAAAGTCGTGACTTTATTGGCCGTGATGTACTAGTACAACAACGCGCCGACCAAAGCACTGATAAACAAGTAGGCCTAGTGCTAGAAGAAAAAGGTATCTTGCGCAGTGGCTCTAAAGTAATTGTTGATGGTGGCGAAGGTGTTATTACTTCTGGCACTTTTTCACCAACACTGGGTTACAGTGTAGCGCTTGCACGTGTACCACGTTCAACGGGCGACACCGCTCAGGTAGAAATGCGTAAAAAATTAGTTACCGTAAAAGTAGTAAAGCCTGGCTTTGTACGTAACGGTAAATCAATACTTTAAAGTATAAATAAATTTAATTTTGGTGCTATCACCCAATATAAACCAAAGGACAAAACAAAATGAGCAATATCCCTAGCGAGTTAAAGTATGCCTCTTCACACGAGTGGGTTCGCAACGAAGGTGACGGTACGTTTACTGTTGGTATTACTGAACATGCGCAAGAGTTACTTGGCGACATGGTATTCGTAGAACTTCCAGAAGTAGGCGACGAAGTAGATGCAGGCGAAGAGTGTGCAGTAGCAGAATCGGTAAAAGCAGCATCAGACATTTACGCACCAATTGGTGGCGAAATTGTTGCAATTAACGAAGAGCTAGAAGACGCACCAGAAACAGTTAACACCGACGCGTTTGGTGACGGCTGGTTATTTCGCATTAAAGCATCAGATGAGTCTGAGCTTGAAAACCTACTAAATGCAGAAGACTACGCAAACACTATTGACGAAGATTAATCTTTAGTGAGTAAAAAGCCCCATTATTTAAAACATTGGGGCTTTTATGATTTTGCTGCTTACCTTTCCATACACTGTAAGTTATTAAATCATATTAATTTTAAGTTATTGCTGGTTACCCATTAGTAATAATCACATTTTTTGGATCATAGGAATCTGGACACATGTCAAACGCCAAATCTCTTGAGCAGTTAGAGCAAACGCAAGATTTTATTCGCCGCCATATTGGGCCAAGCCCAGCGCAAGTAAGCGATATGCTTAGCGCGCTTGAAGTATCGAGTGTTGAAGAGCTGATCGGTCAAACTGTACCTGCAGGTATTCGCCTTGAGCAGCCTTTAACCGTGGGCGAAAGCCGCACCGAAGTTGAAACACTAAGCTACTTAAAGTCAGTAGCAAGCAAAAATAAAGTTTTCAAATCGTATATTGGCCAAGGCTACCACCCAACACATGTACCGCACGTAATTTTACGTAACGTACTAGAAAACCCAGGTTGGTATACTGCGTACACTCCATATCAGCCAGAGATAGCGCAAGGGCGTTTAGAGTCGCTACTTAACTTTCAAACTATGACCCTAGATTTAACCGGCCTAGATTTAGCAAGTGCATCGTTACTTGACGAATCAACCGCTGCAGCAGAGGCTATGGGCCTTGCAAAACGTGTATCTAAAGCGAAAAAAGCCAATGCATTTTTTATTGCCGACGACGTACACACACAAACAATTGACGTAGTAAGCACCCGCGCCGAGCAGTTTGGTTTTGAAATAATTGTAGGCAAAGCAGCCGACGCTGTTAACCATGAGATTTTTGGCGCGTTATTTCAATACCCATCAACAACTGGTGAAGTGGTAGACATTACCGACCTAATTGCTGGCGTACAAAGCAAAAAGGCAATTGCCTGTGTTGCTGCCGACATTATGAGTTTATTACTATTAAAAGCACCGGGTAAATTAGGCGCAGACGTAGTATTAGGTTCGGCGCAGCGTTTTGGTGTACCTATGGGTTACGGTGGCCCACATGCTGCATTTTTTGCAACACGTGACGCGTACAAACGTTCATTACCAGGTCGTATTATTGGCGTATCTAAAGACCGTTTAGGTAACGATGCACTGCGTATGGCAATGCAAACGCGTGAGCAACACATTCGCCGCGACAAAGCCAACTCAAACATTTGTACCGCGCAAGTATTACTTGCCAACATGGCAGCGTTTTACGCTGTGTACCATGGCCCACAAGGCTTAAAAACCATTGCGCAGCGTATTCATCGCTTTGCCGATATTTTAGCTGCAGGCTTACAAGCTAAAGGCGTGAGCCTTAAACACAACACCTGGTTTGATACCCTAACGGTAGTAAGCGATAGCAAAGCCGACGTTATTGCGCGTGCACTAGCAAGCGGTGTTAACTTTGCTACTAACCGCGATGGCGAATACTCAATTGCCGTATCAGAAACCACCACACGTGCAGACGTAGCGCAGTTATTTGATATTGTATTAGGCGAAGGCCATGGCTTAAGTGTTGATGCAATTGCAGCCGATATTGAAAACAATGGCAGCACGTCAATTCCAGCAAGCTTAGAGCGTGATGACGAAGTATTAACGCACCCTAACTTTAATTCGTACCACAGCGAAACTGAAATGCTGCGTTATATTAAGCGCCTAGAAAACAAAGATTTAGCGCTTAACCACTCAATGATCTCGTTAGGTTCATGTACCATGAAACTAAACGCGACTGCTGAGATGATCCCAATTACCTGGCCTGAATTTTCAAACTTGCACCCATTTTGCCCGCTAGATCAAGCACAAGGTTACCAAATCATGATGGGCGAACTGCATGACTGGCTAGTAAACATTACCGGTTACGATGCGGTTTCATTGCAACCAAACTCAGGTGCTCAAGGTGAATATGCAGGCTTAATCGCCATTCGTAAATACCATGAGTCACGCGGCGACGCTCACCGTAACGTATGTTTAATTCCAAGCTCAGCACACGGTACTAACCCAGCGTCGGCACAAATGGCCAGCATGAAAATTGTGGTGGTTGATTGTGATAAAAACGGTAACGTTGATATGGCCGATCTGAAAGCAAAAGCAGAAGCGGTAGCCGAAAACTTATCGTGTATTATGATCACTTACCCGTCTACTCACGGTGTATACGAAGAAACAATTCGTGAAATTTGCGACATTATTCATCAGCACGGCGGCCAAGTTTACATGGACGGTGCGAACATGAACGCCCAAGTGGGTGTAACGAGCCCAGGCTTTATTGGTTCAGACGTATCGCACTTAAACTTGCATAAAACCTTTTGTATTCCACACGGTGGCGGTGGCCCAGGTGTTGGCCCAATTGGTGTTAAATCGCACCTTGCGCCATTTATGCCTAACCACAGCATTATTAACGTACCAGGTACTAACGAAGGTAACGGAGCGGTATCGGCAGCGCCATATGGTTCAGCGTCTATTTTACCTATTTCGTGGGCTTACATTACCATGATGGGCTCAGAGGGCTTAAAACAAGCCACTGAAATGGCAATTGTAAATGCTAACTACTTAACGCATGAGCTAAGCAAGCACTTTCCAATTTTATACCGTGGCCGTAACAACCGTGTTGCGCACGAATGTATTGTTGACTTGCGTCCGCTTAAAGAGTTGTCGGGTATTACTGAAATGGACGTGGCTAAACGCCTACAAGACTACGGTTTCCATTCACCTACTATGTCGTTCCCAGTAGCGGGCACGTTAATGATAGAGCCTACCGAGTCTGAGTCTAAGGTTGAGATTGACCGCTTCATCGAAGCAATGGTGTCAATTAAGAGCGAAATCGACAAAGTAATCTCTGGCGAATGGTCAATCGAAAACAACCCGTTAGTGTTTGCACCGCACACCCAAGGCGACGTGTTAGGTAACGAATGGGACCGTGCATACGACCGTTTTTACGCAGCATTCCCAGTGCCAAGCGTGGCTAAAAACAAGTTCTGGCCAACCGTAACACGTATTGACGACGTATACGGCGACCGTAACTTAGTGTGTGCTTGCCCACCGGTTGATACATACCGCGACTAATTTTTTGTGTTCATGATAAATAAGTTTGCGAACGTGAATAAATAAGTTTGCGAATGGATAAAGAAGGTGAGCTTTTATAGCTCACCTTTATTTGAGTTTCATTATGTAATCGTTACTACAGATTCATCCCAGCACCATTAAATTTCAGCCATTTCTTAGCTTCATCATAGTCAGGCATTACTTTCTCAATTGTGCGCCAAAATTTAGGGGAATGATTTTTATCTTCTAAATGAGCAAGCTCATGAACTATAACGTAGTCTAATACGCTTAAAGGCAACATGGCGCACTTCCAATGAAGATTTATTGCTCCTTTCGAAGTGCACGATCCCCAGCGGTTTTGCAATTCCATAACTCGAATACTAACAGGCTTCAGTTTCATTTTTGGCTGGTAGAGCTTAAGCCTTTCATTTAAGCGCTGCTGCAATTTCGTTTTGTAAAAGCTCTTAAAGTGATCAGAGGCATTAGCAACTTCTGAATCCAACAACTTAAATTTTCCATAATGGAAAGTGAGAGGTTCTAATTGGTCTTTCACTAATTGCAGACGGTAATTTCTGCCAAAATATAAAAAACTTTCACCGTTAACATACTCTCGTTGAATTCGAGTTCTGTTAAGGTCCTCCCATTCAGCTAGGCTCTTATAAATCCAGCTTCTTTTAGATTCTATGATCTGTTCAATTTTCTCAACATCATACGGTGATGGCGCTATTACTAAAACAGTAGCATCACGTTCAATATAAATACTTGTCGTCTTCCTATCACTTTTCTTCAGTTGGTAGCTGATATCCTTATATGTGCTGACATTTAAAATATCTGCCACTAATTACCACCTTGTTGTTTTTTGTTAGACAAAATATCTAGTTCTCTTCTTTTGGCTAGATTCAATAACTCTGTTGTTACTAGCTCAAATGATTCTTCTAGTGCCGCAATATCACTCAAAATAAATACTTCTTGGATTTTACCTTCAAGTTCATCAACCATATTAGGGCGATCCCAGAAGTTTAAACCTTCAATTTTATCAGCCATTATTTCTAGTATTTGTTTAACAATACTTTTAACGGCTTCCATCTCACTTGGCTGGCAAGAACCATCAAATGCTAACTCAATGATTAGATCAGTAAACGGATCTCCCGCAGTAGTGTCCTTACCTCGACCTTCATTAATTTCTCCTCTCAAGGTTTCTAACTCAAGCAGCATTTGATCCCAGTTTTCATTGTATTTCTTAAGAATGTCTTCAAGCTTTTCACTAAATCGTTTGTACATCACAGGGTCATTAGCTTCATTAACCTTACAATGCTTACGAATCGCGTGTTCCATCTCGCTTGCCGCTGCGCGGTCATCTTTATGATCGTTCAGCGCTGTTATAAATTTATCTGAAAATAGCTCTACAGGTGACACTTTAGGATTGATACCTAAACTAATCAAATGTTCACTAACCAACTTTCTAACCTTCTCTCCAGCACCACCAATATTAATAGAGTCATCTTTATACCTTTCTTTCGCTTTAGCCTGTAAATGACTAAATTGATACATTGGGATTTTGTATGGATGAGCTAATTTATTTGGCAAGATTATATCCATGCTTTGCATGAATTTTTTAAGGTAAACATTAAAACTATCACGTGTTTTAATGTCTTCTAAAGATTGAATTGCCGCTTCAGTTACTTTGTATCTTTCAATATCAGAAAATAGCTTTTGTTGAACAAGGTTTTCAATTTGATTGATATTCTTATCTTCAAACAACTGCACCAATTGTCTATAGCGGCTTTGTAATACTGGCATTTCTGATTCAACAGATTTAAACGTATCTAAAATATCTTTTTGATCTTTACCGGAATATAAAGATAAAGCTTCTTTTAGATTCTCTGTTAAACCTATGTAGTCCACAACATAGCCAACCGTTTTGCCGGGATATGTTCTGTTAACACGGGCTATTGTTTGCAGTAAGTTATGTTCTTTTAGCTTCTTATCAATGTACATAACTTGTTCAATAGGCGCATCAAAACCAGTAAGAAGCATGTCACAAACTATTAGAAATCCAATACCTGTATCTGGCTTATCGTAATCAAATTTCTTCTTGAAGTTTTCCACTGCATTACGTTTACGTGACTCGTTTCTAGCAGCCACGAATGAAGCCTTCTCATTCGTGCCATCAGAAGAAATGACCACCATAGCATCTAAAAACTCGACCTGTTTGAGCAGCTCTATATCTTGTTCTTCTCTATATTTTTGCTTTTCCACTTCTGCCCATTCATTAAGCGCCTTTCTGATAAACGTTTGGTAATGCAATGCCGCTTGCTTTGAAGAACAAACAACCTGAGCTTTATAGCCACTAGGCAACACTTTTTGTATATAGTGCTTAACAAGGTCGTTAGATATTTCTTCAATACGATCTTCAGCTTCTAATATGTCGCCCGTAGCACCATATTTTTTGCGAATGGCAGCTATTTCTTCATCACTTCTGTCTTTAAATAGGTTCTCAAACTTTGTATCAAAGCCGTGTTTATCATAGATTGCTGAGTCGGCTGTTTTACCTTCATACAATATTTGCAATGTTGCGCCATCATTTACCGCATCTTGAAGCTTATATTCGTCAATGTAAGGATCATCAGGATTATTACCAAACCGCTTCCATGTTGGGTCGTTATGATGGTCGGCTATTAATGGCGTACCTGTAAAAGCCAAGCGAGTTGCATTGGGGAATGCATCAAACATATTGTCAGATAAACTTGATTTATCTTGGCCTGTTTTCTGTGTGCGGTGTGCTTCATCAATCATAATCAGCACTTTATCTGAGGCATTAACTTCACCGAAGGTTTCAAATAATTTTACAACGTTATTTTTACCTTCTTGAGAAGAATAATCCGAAGGTGATTCAGCAACAGATTTACCCAGTGCTTCACTTAAATACTCGGGAGTATTGCTATCATCAGCTTCCCTGAACTTATGCACCATCACCATATTTAGATTTGAACGGTCATCGCTCAATTCACTTTTAACTTCATCGCTACTCGAAATTTTATAGACTTTTTCACCTGTCAAATCAGCCGTTTCACCTAACTGTTTATCCAAGTCTTTGCGGTCATTGACCATTAACACTTTATAGTCTTTTAAGTCTTCAGTGCTTCGCATCTTGCGCACTAAAAAGACCATAGTTAGTGATTTACCACTACCTTGAGTATGCCAAACCACTCCAGAGCGCTCATCACTTGTATCACCAGTCCTAATACGTTGAATAATCTTATTCACTGCACGGTATTGTTGATAACGTGCCACCACCTTAATTCTTTGTTTACCGGCATCCATAAACAAAGTGAAATTATTGGTTATATCTATCAGGTTTCTTGGGTGTAACATACCTTGAACAAGTGTTTCCTGTTTTCGGTGCTTACCTGATGTTGGATCTACGTAAGGTGTATCGTCAGGATAGATGGTTTTCCAATTAAAGTAGTATTCTTCTGTAGAGGTAATAGTGCCGAATTTTGCATCATCACCATACATTCCTATCATTAATTGGTTGGTGTAAAACAGCTTCTCTTCACCTTCGATTAGCTGAGAGCCTTCGGGTTCACGTAGGTCAGCATAACGCCTTAATTGTTCAACTGCTTGATTCATCGGATCGGAAGTAAAGCTATTTACATCTTTACACTCAATCACAACCAAGGGAAGGCCATTAACAAATAAGACTACGTCGGGAATAATGCACTCTTTAACGCCAGTAGGAGTATCAATACGGTACTGACTTATTGCAATAAAGCTGTTAGCTTTCCATTTATCAAAATCAATAATCTTAACCGTAGGGTTCTGCTCACCAGTGACAGTATTCTCATCTACTTGCCACTTTTTTATTCGCGCCATAAACTCTTGATTATTCTCAAGTAGGCTCTTTACACCAAAATCAGTGAAGTCTTCATAAAGTCCGTCTATCTGTGCATCAGTTAACCAGCATTGCCCATCAATAGTGTTGAGCGTGATAATTGCCTTGGTAAACTCTCGCTTAATTACATATTCTCTAAAGTGCTTTCTACAGCTAATGCTTGGGTCTGTAGGTCTAACATTTGACGAGTGCTCAATGACTTGCCACCCCATAGTAGCTAGTTGATTCAACAGAGGCTTTTCTACAAATTGATATTCAGACATTAAACCTCTCCCACAGGTTCTGCTACTAGATCATAAAATACGAACTCTAAAAAGCTAGCAATTGTAGTCCTTTGATTTTCTATATCATCATCCACCCAAACATGATGTTCAGGGTTAAGCTCTTCACGCCAACCATGTAATTGCTCAGCAATACCTTTTGATACTATTTTTTTTTCGCTTAACGCATCAATTCGTTTGCTTAACGATTCATTAGTAATTTGTTTTATTTGTATTTGTTTCGAAAATCTTAAACTTAGAACTTCTTCAAGGTAAACACGTGGCTTACAGCTTAATTTATCGGTATTTCGCTCAACAAAATCAATTAACTCTTCAGTATTCAAATGGTGGGCAGATTTTACAAACGCATCTTTATTTCCAACTTCAAGATATGAACCTTGAGCATTCTTCTTAATTTCGATTAGAGCAATATCATTCTTTGAAAATCCATGAACCTTTAAAAAGTTCGCTACCCCATCTTTGAAGTGGCTAAGCATTATTATTTGTTGGCATTTATCTGCTAATTTCACTAACTTACTATGTGTTTGCCCAACTCTGTTTTCATCAAATGAGGTAACAGGGTCATCAAATACAACTATTGTTTTGGCTAAGGCTTCCTCTTCAAGTGAATCTATTGATGCAAGAAAAATTGATAAACCAAGAGATCGCCTATCGGATTCACTAAAAATTTTATCTAAATCAGCTTCGGCAATGTCAGTCCCTTTAAACTTTACTTTAAAGCTATAAATGGGTTTGTTTCCAAGTGGTTCAGCCTTATATTTAAGTTTAAAGTCTCTACTACCTAAATCATTAAAATGTTTATTAATCTTAGTGAAATACAACTCTAAAAAGGTGCTTTGTTCATTCCGCAGCGATTCTTTTAGCTTTGGAATATCGTCCTCTAGAGCGCAGATGCTTTTTGATAAAGCGATGTGTTCTTTACAAGCGTTATTCTTTTCGTATCGTTCAACTTTTAGCGCAACGTCTTTACCTTGCTGTGCAAGGCGTTCAAGATCTTTTTCAATTTGGTCTACTTCAAACTTTGCTTTAAATTCGTTAGCCCGTTTATTGAAGGTCAAGTAAAAAGCATTGAGATCGTTTATGTTGTTGGACAAGTCGTGTAGCTGTTGGTCAAATTCAGCAGTAACAACCACTTCGAACTCTGATTTAGGGTCTGCTAATTTAGCATCAATCTTTGTAGCAAACGCTTCGGTTATTTGATTTACTATTAAGATTATTTGTTCGATTTTCCTTTGTATAGCTTCATGAGAGATTTTAATGTTGTTTACCGTATCAGGTATTTCATGATCATTGGAAAGCTCTGGATAGTTATCAATAATTAAACTAGCGCTATCTATTGAAGAATCAAGTTTCTCCAACCAGTGTGCACTCAGCAAGTTCTGATGCCTCTTAATTGTTGTTTTCACAAAACTTTCATGCCTAGCAAACTGGTCATCAAAACATTGTCGATACAAATCTAGTAACTCATTTGCTTGTGGCGTTATTATCTGTCCACAAAAATGACAGTTATCTCCATCAAGTAAACTTAAGCCTTGTTTAATCCATTGCTCAGCACCTTCAGGCTTAATAAAGTGTTTTTCAATATGACGATTTAACTCTGCTTTGGCTGCCTCATGTGGGTTTTCTAGCCCGGTTTTTAGTACAGTGTTAATCGCAACTACTGCTTCACTAAATTCTGTAGCTAATTTCAGCGGAAATAGGTTCTTTCTTTCCCTAATCGCCTTACTTGCTTTCTTTTGTGAATTAAGCAACGCATACTCTTCACGTTTCTTATCTAGTTCTTCTTTGGTCGTGTCTATATCAGCAACTAATGGCTCAGCTATAAATGATTTTAAGTCATCAACCTTGGAAAACTCACTTTGATTTAACTTTTTAAGCTCTGATCTTTTGTCTTTTAATTCTTTATTTTTAGCTGCTATGTTTTCTGCTTTAACAACACCTTGCGACCCTAAAATAAAATCACTAAAGCTCTCTTTGGTATCACGAGTTAGTGTTCGACCCAAGAAAACATTCTGGTGATAAAATGCATCATCATAAACGGCAAGTCTTAAATGACCGGGCAACTTATTTTTCCAGTCATCATTATTAAAAATAGCTTTTACTTCTTTTTTGCCATCAGCATCTAAAAAGTTCAGTTCTACCTTTTGTGCTAATCCATCATCAGGAATGCTTTTACGGGCGATAAGGGAAGCTGATTCACCAGATTTGAGCGATGAAAAAATATCACCCAACGTGCTTTTGCCGTATGTATTTCTACCATACACGAGCGTAAGCTTTTCAAATTGGCTTTGGCGGCCATTGCAGTCTTTATAGGTGCCAATATTTTTTATTGTGGAAATCCGTTTTAACAAAATATCTCCTTAACTCACTAGTATGCAAAGCTTTGTACATCTACAAGTAAGTCTTTAACTTGTTTATTTATTCTTTTATTAAATTCAAATTCAACTTCGACTTTTCTCAGTTTACTGACGTTGACTTTAAAATAGTCCGTCAGTATTTTTTTCTTTTGCGCTAAAGTATTAAGCGACAATTACGGTGGCCGGTCTAGCGACAATTATCTTGGCCGGTTGATCTGATAAGGTTCGGTACAGCAGAACGGAGGAGTTCACTGTGCCGGGAACACGAATCACTGATCAGCAGGTCACTATTTATATGAA
>NZ_JAGGDL010000039.1:0-31085 GCF_017653575.1 Pseudoalteromonas sp. K222D | reverse complement strand
TACCTCAGGTTAATATGCTGAGTAAATTATGCATAGGTGCCATTAACATTGGTATGTGGGGCTAATTACGCGCTTACCTTTTATCCATGTTAAATTATTCCCTTAAATATTTAAGGGAAAGTATCTTGAGATATGAGGTTAATATCTCAATTTTTATTAAAGCAGAAAAACCTTTTCACTTGAACTGTTATTTTGGTTAATCATATTAACTATAAATTCAAAAATTGGTTGAAAAACAGGCTCCATGGCTAAAGTTAAATTGCACTCAGAAGCTAGTAGGCCGTTATTAGCTGTAACCTATAACGGTATATAAATGTGAGTATTGGGGAATTATTATTAAGAGCTAAGCTACTCAAATGCATAAGCACGAGATTTTAAGTTCAACCAAAGCTTCAAAGAACACATCATACTCAAGTCAAATATTAGATAAACTTAGCCCCGAGTAAATTTAAATTATTTTCTAAACAAAGATAAGGTTATGTGCGATAATTAGTTGGGTAAGATGTGTTCTTTGGAGGTTGCATGGTAACTAAAGTACAAATAAGAAGTCAGTTTGATTTAATGAGCGAACTAACATTAAGACTAATAGAAGAGCTTAATCTATGTGAATATACAAAAGCCGAATATTATCAACTTCCTGATATAAGCACTGTTGATGAAGATAAAGTGGCCGAATCGATTAAAGTTACTAAAATATCAGGCGAACTAGCACATAAAGCTATATTAAATTCCTTTACTGACATTTATAAAAAACAAGGGCTAAGTAGCCGAGTTTTAAAGCGTCATCCTGGCCTATTAGTTATAAAAAATGCTGACAAACAAGCACTAATTAATCGAATTGCTCAAGTAAATAAGGCAAAAGCAGCGTTTAAAGAGTGTATTTTAGCTATTGATAACAACGATGCTCGTTTTGAAGCGGTGCATAATGCAGTACCCAACTTAATTACTTTGGCTGCTTATCGAAAAATTCATAGTGAACATGAATCGCCTTTTTCAGTACGATTTACCTGGATGCACAAACATGCAACTAAAACACTGACCAAAAAAATGGCCCTCGAAATGTTACAAAAGTCAGCTAGTTATAGAAACCCCAGAATGATCGACCAGCAAAAATGGCAGGCGCTAGTAGCACAAGAGCAATTACGGGTAGCAAGTTTAGGTGAAAAAGAAAAACTTAGAATTAGGCGCCCTACTCGAGTTAGCCCTCAGGTAAATGTGCGTTATACCGCGCAAAACCGTTATCACGTCAGTGCGGCGCTACCTTTTATTTTAATAAACCCAGAACCAGACGTAAAGCTTGGGATATTACCAAATTACGAAAAACCATTAAGTCATCCACGAAAACGTGACTATGATTTTTTAGTAGATCGACTTTATTTAGAACAAGTAGAAAAGTGATTATGTTAAAAAGGTCACGCTAGGTGACCTTTGTTATTATTGACTCTGCAATAAAAATTACTTATCTACTATTTCAACAAGTTTGTCTTCATCAATAAGCACAGCATTTTCTACAATACGCTTACCGCCTTGTATTTCAATACGTTTATTGTGTTTATTCAGAGTAAGTATCTCATCACAAAATTGGTCTGATGGATGCATTTCGTAAGTGTAGTCAATAATATTACCGGTTTTATCGTCTTTAACATTGGTAATACTGTACTCAGAGATAGCTCCTTTCTCGATCAAATCTTTCATTGTTGTGGTCATATCACGACGCAGCGCTTTTAATTTATTTTCGGTAATATTATCCGTTGAATAAATTGAGCCGTACTTTTCCATAATAGACAGTAATCTAAAATGGTATGTTTTACCCGGCGCTGCATAACGCCAAAGATGATATAAGCGCAGCATCATCCAACGCGACAATCCGCGTTTTAATTCTTGGGCGCTGTTAAAGTAATATCCTTTGTATTCAAGGTTATCAATCATGTTATGCACAAATGCATTTAAACACGCAACACATTTAACATTTCCGCCTTGACCTTTTTTTCCACTAAAATGCAGTGACGATAAAAAGTTCATGTTCGATTCGTAAAATGAATCATCAATATTTGTATTTTTGGTGTCTGTTGCTGAATATTTAAACGAAAGTTTCGAGCCTTGTAATGCTTCAAGTGATTCTTTAATTTGTGGATATGGCATAGATTGGCCAACGGTTTTCAGCTCTTGTGCTAATTCGTTCATTGAAAAAACAACAGCATATTGAATACCGGACTTAAAATTTATTTTTACTATTTTACCTTTAGAAGCTAAACGGATCAGCGCACGTTCTACTTTTTCTTCTCGATCTGATGGCCAAACCAAATATTCTACGTCTTCACCATCTTTGCGTGTGCTAACAACCGCCGGCGTTATTTTTAATTCACCATCGTACAAAATGCCATCTATTTTTTCAGATATTTTGCGTGTAATTATTGTTTTTTTAGGTGCTTCTTCTAATGGTAATTTTTTATGCCCTGAACGGACAAAGCGTCCCCATAAATCATAATGGTTAAAAGTATTCGAATAAGCACGTAATCCATGAGCTGCATTTTCTATCGAAATCCGCACATCTTTATTATCTGTAAACAGTGCTAAGCTTTCATTATCAATTGCACTTTCCACCCCGTGAATTTGGCCCCTTAGTGTATCGGGCAAGTTATCTACCGAGATGTTGACCTTTCGGCTCATTGTTGTTATTTCCATTTTTATTGCGACAGCTAATAACAACACATAAAGACAAAAAAGTTAAATGTTTAAGTTAGTATAAAAGTGATCTGAGCTAAAATAAAACCTTCGGATCACTATTATACTAAGCGGATGCTAATTAACTCAATTTAAGATCATTATTTTACTAACTAGGCAGTTACAAATCTCATTTTTACTAACTCAGTGAGATTTTTGTCCATTACAAAGCTAAATTTTTAATATTTAACACGACAAATTAACTAAAAAACTAAAAGCCCTGTGGATAAGCGCATATTGAGTTAGCATAGATCTGATCTGTACCTACTACAGATCAGATCTATACTAATTAAAAGCCTTCTTTTACTACAGAGTCGGTGTATAACTTTATAATTTACTTAGTATAAAACTGATCTACCAGACCTTTTTTGTGCACAACTTAATGATTAACCTGTGTGTAACTATTGTTTTAATTTTCAGCTTAGTAAAAAGCTGATCTGCTAGTAGATAAAGATCTGATCTTAACCAAGTATAAAGCTGATCTGCTTATTTTATTATTATTCATATAAATCATGTATTTATGACCTTTATTTAAGCCTCTATCCTTTAATACCTTATATACTTAACCATACTTAACCTTTCTATTTATACTAAGAGATATTAAGCATGTAAAAATATTATTAGATGTCTTGTTTATAAAACACATGTCACTATAAATAGTTGTTTACAGCAAATTGAATGGACATTATACTAACAGCCTAACTTTGAGGAATTAAGTATGTCTATCAATAATAATGCGCTAAGTACCTACCGGCTTTTGAAAGCAACAGCTGAAGTTGCCGAAAAGTCACTAGAAGGACGTATACAACATTATCGCGCTCATCTTAAATCTGAAGAAAAAGAATTAAGAACTTATACGCAAAAAGCAGCTGCCGATCTGCTAGGTTGTAACAATCGTACCTTAAAAAGACGCCACGACAATGGTGATTTTGATAATTTAAATATCAAACGTGGTGCAAATGGTCATTACGCTTACACTTTAGTAAATATTTTTGCTATGGCCGATATTATGGATATTCAGCCAGATCACCGTACTGGTGATGACAAACTGCAAGTTATTGTAATTAACTCCTTAAAAGGCGGTTGTGGTAAAACAACTAGTATGGTTAATATTGCAGCAGCACTGGCAACTACAAATATTAAACGCTATCGTATTGGTATTATTGATTTAGATCCTCAAGGTTCATCATCTAGCTTTTTTCCATCGGCAGAGCCCGATCCAATTACCGTTGGCGATTTAATGCGTGATTGTATTGATTTAGACGAAGGGGAAACCTGGCCTGAATTTGTATCAAACTCATTTTTACCTACGCATATTCCAAATATTCGTGTTTTACCATCTGGTATGGATGATTTTTATTTTGAACATGAAACAGCTACTTTACTCAAAGACACCTCAAATTATGAACAAACTCGTCATTATCATAAGTTACTTGAAAAAGTAATTGACCCAGTAAAAGACGAGTTTGATGTGTTATTAATCGACACAGCTCCAACACTTAACTTTATGTTTTATAATGCGTTAATGGCATCTACAGCAATGCTAATACCGGTTCATCCAGAAGCAGTAGACTTTGATGCAAATAATAAATATTTAAAACGTTTAGGTGAGATTTATCATACAGTTGCAGCCCTAGGCCATGAAGGATGGGACTTTATGCAGTTTTTAGTAACTAACTATGTAAAAGGTAACCACTCGCAACGCGATATCGTTAAAGATGTTCGTAGTGCCTTTGGTCGCCAAGTAATGAGTTACCCAATTAACCATAGCTCAGCAATTACAGCGAGTTCGTCTTCGTTTAACACTATTTTTGATCAAAAAGCATCAGATAGTTTAGCGAGTCGCGAATCGTTAATGCGTGCGCAAGAAAATATAAAAGATGTAGTTGATGAGCTCGAAATGCTGATCCGCTCTAATTGGCAATCTACACAATCAAAACTAAATACCCCTAAGTAAGGATGTTAAACAAAAATGGCTAAAAAACGTAAAAATGACACCCGCTTAGACCCTTTTGCAACAGCGGTTGGTAGTAGTAGTCTTGATGCTTTATTAGAGCAAGCAAATGCGGGCGATGTAATTCGTATGCCAGCGCCAAGCGATCCTAGCAGAGAAATTACCCTAGTTTGTAAAGTGATTTCCCATAGTGACATTGAGTCAACAACCCAGGTATATGGCAAAAACCGCCGTGTACAGTCGCTGTTAAATGAAAAGTCGGTATCCGATATTCTACCGGCAATAAAAGAAGATGGCCGTAATCAACACCCGGCACTTCTTTGGGATCAAGGCGATACAAGCTTAGTACTTGCGGGATCACGCCGCCGTAAAGCCTGCATTTTGGGTAATGCCGATTATTTAGTGTTGAGCTCTAGCGACTTTACTGATCAAGATGCAAAAATTTTAGCTGTTTCGTCTGATCAATACATAGCACCTAGCTTGTGGGAACTTGGACAAGCTTATCAAAACACTAAAAATGAATTAATTGAGCAAGGTAAAAAAGGCTCTTACCGTGAAATTGCAGTTATTGAAGGCGTATCGCATACCGCGGTTGCCGATGCAATAAAAGCATTCGAGCAAATCCCTGCAGATGTTGTTGCACTTTACCCTACAGCTAATCATGTTGGCCGTGAAGTGGCTAAAAAGCTGATTAGCGCAAAGGAGCGCGACCAAGCAGCCTTTAACTTGCTAGTTGCTGACATTGCTAACCATGAAGACATAAACGCAGCAGCAAGCGATGACAAGCGTGCAATGGCCATTACTAAGTATTTAACTACCGAGCCACAAATAGCCGTTAAACGTGAAGTTGTGCTTGAGAGTAACTTTGTTTCAGTACAGCGCAGTTTAAAAAATGGTGATGTTTCAGTAAAAATAAACAATAAAGTTATGACAGACAAGCGCTTAGAACAACTTACTAAGCTATTAGCTGCATTTAACTAGTTAGTAAAATAATGATCTATAAGGGTGTTAGCTTAGTTAAATATTGATCTGTACACCCTTTAAGTTAGTAAAAAACTGATCCCATATAGCAAAATTTAAGCATAAAAGAGTTACTTGCCTATTTTAGATCAGCTTTTTACTAACTAAATTACCTTTTTATCTTAGATCCTACCTGTTTTGCGCTTTGTTAGTATAAAGCTGATCTGTAAACCCCCTCCTTGTGTTAGTAAGTTGTTTTTAACTTGTGAGTTAGCTGTGTGTTTTATTTTAAATAAATAATAATTAGCGCATTATTTAGCTATAAAGCAATTTTTTACTAAGCGCTCAGCTCCAACCAGTTTATTTAACGTTAATATTGCTTTAGCTCAGAGCATATAAGGCATATACTAAAAAAATTGTTTTTAAAATTTAATACTTTGAGTGACATGTCTGCTAACTTATCTAAAACTGATCTAATGGCTATTTTTGAAGAAATTAAAAATGAGCAGGCTACCCAGTTTCCTCTTTCTGAACGCTTCATTAAAAAATTGTTTAAGCCCGCCGTATTGGCTAAAGGTAAAGCGTATTATAAAAACGGCCAAATTAGCTGGTTAGAGCATAATAGCGATTTTTCAGTTGTGGATTCAACAGTACGTGGCGACAAAGGTATTTCGTTTAATCAACGTATTGAGATCAGTAAAGTACCTACTGGTTATTCGGTAGATACTCACTGTACCTGTAACGTTAAAACAAAATGCCGCCACTTAGCTGCTATTTTGCTCAAACTTAAAATAGAACACTCGGGTGAGTACGGCGAAGACTACTTTATTAATGATTGGTTTACTGAACTCGGAGCACTTAAAAACAGTACCGAACAACCGCCTTCACAAGTGCTTTTATTTGTATTAGATGTAGAAAACAATAAAGTGTTTTTAACGCCCAAAATAGCTAATTACGATGAAAATCAAAGCTATGCCTTAGGCCGTAACCTTACCGAGCAACAGCTAAACAGCTTTGTAACTCCTAGCGATTTATTAGAAAGCGACTTTAGATTATTTAGCTGGATACGTTCACAAAATGCAGTAGGTAATATTGAGCTTAAAGGGCAATGGGGTTTTAACGCACTGCAACAGCTTATAGCAACTGAAAGATTGTTTTTACAACGATCACGCGTATCAATTAAAGCGCAAACAGGGCAAGCGTTAAGCTTTAGTTGGCAGCAAGTAAAAGATCTAACCCAATTAAAAGTTAATTTAGAAAACAGCAAAAATTGGACACTAATTAAAACAACGCCACCTACTTATTTAGATCTTGATACTTATAAAGTAGGACGCATTCGCACCCCTTTAAGTGCAGACGAAATTGCTCATTTACAAACAATTCCAGCATTACACGACACTAATTTTGACCGTATTTATAAACAACTCGCCGATAACTTTGGCTCGGGTGTTATTCCGCACCCCACTAATGAAAAAAACAATACTTCAAAACTCTCAAGTAATGCGGTTTTAAAAGTAACAATGTCGACAGAAGGATTAACGCTTTCGTTATTGTTCAAATATAAAAATAAAAATTATTTGGCAGGCACAGCGCCAGAAACCCTAGTAAATAGTGCTTTTGAAAACACCGTAAAAAACGAGCTAATAAACTTAGGTTTCGATTTTTGTAAAGGGGGTTTACAAAGTGAGTTTATTTTTAATAAACAATCGCCAATTCACTTACACTGGTTAGTGTATGAGGTGTTTCCTAGCTTTGTTCAACGAGGCTGGAAAGTATCGGTTAGTAAAGTAAATGCTGTTAACCCACAAAGCCAAGTAGCTTTGCATGTACACCGTACTGCGGGGCATCAAATGCAGTGCAAAATTATATTAAACGATGCTAAAGCCACGTTATTATTTAATCAAACTGATGCTCATTATGAATCGTTAAACCGTCAAAGTGAGTTGTTTTATTACTACCCAATAGGTCGTGAGTTTGGCGCTATAAATAAAACGGCTCTGCACTTGTTAAATGAGTTTAAACAACGATTTGAATTTATAAAAACCAGAGATGAGTTTAATATTCCGCTTTCATACTTGCCTGAACTGGTAAGTCATACTGCTATAAATGTTGAACTACACGACGAGTCATTGTCACGTTATTTAGAAGAGCTAAATAGTAATGACCAGTCGCGCCCCACTACGCTTATACAAGGGTTAAATGACTCAGTTGTATTGCGCGAGTATCAGCAGCAAGGCGTTGCGTGGTTAAACTTTTTAAAACGCCATCAGCTTGGCGGAATTTTAGCAGACGACATGGGATTAGGTAAAACTCTGCAAGTTATTGCCTATCTAACAAGTAGTTATAATAATGCGCAAGCAGGCCCTACACTCATTGTGTGCCCTACAAGCCTAGTAAGCAATTGGGAAAAAGAAATAACCAAGTTTGCTAAAAACTTAAAAGTAACCACTATTTTTGGTGCCCAGCGTAATGAGTTATTACAAAATGTAGCGCAAGCACAATGTATATTAACTACTTATCCGCTACTTAAACGCGATATTGCGTATTATTCACCACTTTATTTTGAAAATATTATACTCGACGAAGCGCAATATATTAAAAACGATACCGCGCAGGTATCGCGTTTAGTGAAGCGCCTTAATGCCGACTTTAAGCTTTGCTTAAGTGGTACGCCAATAGAGAACAACTTATTCGAGCTTAAATCATTACTTGATTTTGCTATGCCGTCATTACTTGGCTCACAAACGCATTTTAAAACTCACTTCCAAACGCCAATTGAGCGTGAGAGCAATGCAGAGCGAGCACAGCAACTTAAAGACTTAATTATGCCGTTTATATTACGCCGTACTAAAGCGCAAGTTGCACAAGAGTTACCGCTAAAAACAGAGTTAATTAAAGAGTTTGAATTTGAGCCAAAACAAAAAGAAATGTACCACAGTATTACTCAGGCATTAGAAGAAAAACTAACTGATCTGTTTTCTGAACAAGGTATGCAAAAAAGTAAACTCGCCTTTTTAGAAGCGCTGTTAAAATTAAGGCAAATTTGTTGTCACCCTAAATTAATAGAGCCAACAACTCAGGCTGGCAGTGCAAAACTAGAATGGCTAAGTAATCGCTTACCGCTAATGCTAAGCTTAGGTAGAAAAGTAATTATATTTAGTCAGTTTACTTCTGCGCTCGATCTTATTGCTGAACGCCTAAAAGAAATAAATATAAACTTTAGTTTACTTACCGGACAAACGCGCCAGCGCGATAAAGTGATTGATGAGTTTACCAGTGGTGCAACATCGGTGTTTTTAATTAGTTTAAAAGCCGGTGGTACGGGGCTTAATTTAACGCAAGCCGACACAGTAATTCATTACGATCCTTGGTGGAACCCAGCAGTAGAAAAACAAGCGACAGATCGTGCTTATCGTATTGGCCAAACTAATCCTGTGTTTGTGTATAAACTTATTATGGCAAATTCAATTGAAGAAAAAGTATTTAAAATGCAACAAGATAAACAAGCTCTTGTAGATGCATTATTTACCGAAAAATCAATGAGTTTTACCCAGTTTGACGAGCAACAAATGCTCTCTTTAATTAAAGATTAAAAATGTCTGTAAATATTCAGATCTTTTTTGAACTTAATTAAATATGCAGCGTCTACTATTATGCTAGCGGTTAAATTGCAGTTTAACCAAGCATTATGTTGATTTCCCATTTAGTTACTTAAATAAGTAATGATTTAGCCAGCCCACTTTAGGGCTGGCTTTTTTTATGCCTTTTTTACACGGCTGCTTTACACAAAACTTAAGTTTAATTTTTTTATACTTTTTTGAACTTAATTAAATATGCAGCGTCTACTATTTTGCTAGCGGTTGAATTGCAGTTCAACCAAGTTTCATGTTGATCCCCCTATTTAGTTACTAAATTTAGTAATGATTAAGCCAACTCGTTTGAGTTGGCTTTTTTTTTGCAAAAAATTACTTAGTAGCCCTCTTAAACAACATATAAATAAATTTAAATTATTATTGAACTAAATACTCAACTTGCCGTCTACTATTATGCTTGTGATTATATTGCAGTTAATTCAAGTTTCATGTTGATTCCCCTATTTAGTTACTAAGTTTAGTAATGATTGAGCCAGCTCGTTTGAGTTGGCTTTTTTTATGCCTTTAATTTATATCCCGCCCCTACTGCTATCGATAGTTATTCGTTATGATGGCATGTCTCTAAATTTAATAAGTTTATTTTATGTTTTCTCAGTTATTAACTAGCATTGATTGGCTAAGTGTAGGCGTAGGCGTTACCGCAGGTGGCGTAATTTGTAGCCTAGTATCTGCATCGCTTAGTAAAAAATTAAAACAACAACTTAGTGAGCAGCAACAGCAGTTGTCGTTATTGCAAAGTCAGTTTGAGAGCAAAACCCTGCAATACACCCAGTTAGCGGATGATCACGAACTTTTAGAACATACCCATCAAGAGCAACGCGACCAAGCGCAGCACTTTAAAACCCGCTTTACCGAACAAGAAAAACAAAGCCAGCAATATAATCAGTTTTGGCAAAAAGCCGAAGCCGAGCTAAGTGCACTGCGCAAACAATATAGCCAACGCGATGTAGAGCTAAATAATATACGCACTACGCTTGAGCAAAAACAACAACACTTTAGCGAACAACTTGCGCAAATAGAGCAAAGCAAAGAGATGCTTAAAAAAGAGTTCGAAAACTTAGCGAATCAAATTTTAGAAGAAAAGTCTCAAAAGTTTAAAGTGCTCAATCAAGAAAGCATTGAGCAACTATTAAAACCAGTGCAAGGCGAGCTAAAAGGCTTTCGCGACAAAATGGAGTCAATCCATGTTGAAGACTTAAAACAACGCGCCGCGCTTAAAACCGAGTTATTACATTTACAAGCAAAAAGCCAAGCCATAACCGAGCAAGCCGACAGGCTCAGTAACGCTCTACAAGGGCAAAAGAAAACCCAAGGCAATTGGGGCGAGTTAATGCTAGAAAACGTGCTCGACAGCGCAGGCTTACGCGCAGGCGTAGACTATAAACGCGAGGTGTCGTTTAACACCGAAGACGGCCGCTTACGCCCCGATGTAGTTGTGTATTTACCCCAAGGTCGCCATTTAGTTATTGACGCTAAAACTTCGTTAAACGCCTACACACGCTATGTTAACGCCGATAACGAGCTAGAAGCACAGCAAGCTATTAAAGAGCACGTTGAGGCTGTTAAAGCGCGTATAAACGAGCTTGCGAGTAAATCGTACGACCGTCTACCTGGGCTTAACTCGCCTGAAGTAGTGGTGATGTTTGTACCAATAGAGTCAGCCTTTGTTGAAGCGCTTAAATACCAAAGTGATATTTACCAGCAAGCAATCGAAAAAAATATCCTAGTGGCAACCCCCACTACCTTACTCACTAGTTTAAATATAGTTAAACAGCTATGGCGCTTTGAAGAGCAAACTAAACACTCAAAAGAATTGGCAGCTCGAGCCGAGCGTTTTTATAACAAGCTCAACGGCTTTTTAACCAGCATGGAAGGGGTTGGCAAACAGCTCGATCGTGCCAAAGAAAGCTACGACAAAGCGTTTTCGCAGCTTTACCGAGGTAAAGGTAACTTAATTAAACAGGCAAGCGAGTTTAAAGAGCTGGGCGTATCGGTACAAAAAGAGCTGCCAGCAGAGAGCGTTGAACGTGCAAATTTAGAATTAGATTAACTGCGTAGCAAAAGGGTTAGGTATTTAAAAACGGTAACCTTCATTACACAGCTAATGCCTACTTTTAATTAACATGGCGTATTAATTCCGTTTTTAAGCTTAATCCCTTAATAACGCGATAAACGCTCAGATCCTATTTTGCTTATTTGCTAAAGTAGCGGGGTCAGTATTTATTTAATAACCCCCCCTAGGAAACACGATGAAAATAATTAAAACCTCAGCACTGTTAGTTGCCATTCTGGCGGGTATAACCATACAAGGGTGTTCTATGACATCAAATACATCACCATCAACAACAGGTAATGCAGTTACACCTATTAGTAACCCGCTTACTCTTGAGCAAATTTATAAAGATAAATACTTTAAAGCACAGCGTAGTACTTACTTTAAATGGTTAGACGATGGCACTGGCTACACAGTACTTGAGCAACGTGAAGCCGATAAAAAAGTAGGCGTTAAAGCTGACGACGAGAAAGAGCACGGTGTAAAAGGCAACGACATTGTATTTTACAACGCCGATGGCACAGGGCGAAAAGTACTGGTTGCTTTTGAAAAGTTACTGCCAGAGGGCGCAGATGAAGCGTTTGCAATTGAGAGTTATCAATTTTCTAAAGATGGCCAGTGGCTCATGGTATTTACCAACAGTGAGCAAGTATGGCGTTCGCGCAGCCGAGGGGATTTTTGGTTACTTAACTTAAATACGAATAAACTCTCGCAGTTGGGCGGCGAAAACCCTGAGCCCAAAAAGCTTATGTTTGCTAAGTTCTCCCCCGACAGCTCAAAAGTAGCGTATGTGCGCGATAATAATATTTATATGCAAGCAGTTGGCAGCAATACCGTTAGCGCATTAACAACCGATGGCAGCGCTACCACAGTTAATGGTAATTTCGATTGGGTATACGAAGAAGAGTTTTCTATTCGTGATGGCTTTAGTTGGAGCCCAGATAATAAATCAATCGCGTATTGGCAGCTCGATACTAGCGGCGTTAAATACTTTACCATGATCAACAACACCAAAGCGCTCTACCCTAGCCTTACTGAATTTCCATACCCTAAAGCGGGCGAAACTAACTCAGCTGTACGCGTAGGCGTAGTGAGCCTGAGTGACAAGCAAACCCGGTGGGCTAAACTTGAGGGCGATAACCGCGATCGTTACATACCACGCATTAGCTGGGCAGGCGATGGTGAGTCGTTACTTATCCAAGACTTAAACCGCCCACAAAACCATAATAATTTATGGTTATTTAATTGGCAAAAGCAGCAGCTAACTAAAATACTGGCAGAAAAAGACGATGCGTTTATTGAATGGTTTTATAGTGCTAATTGGTCAAAAAGTGGTGAGTTTTTTATTTGGCACAGCGAACGCGACGGCTGGCGTCATTTATATCGCATATCGCGCGATGGCAAAAAAATTATCGACCTAACCCCTGGCGATTACGACATTGTTGATATGCTTGCAATCAACGAAGACAAAAACGTATTGTATTTTAGTGCATCACCAGATGATGCAGCTCAGCGCTATTTGTATCGCACAGCAATAGATGGCAGCAGTAAACCAGTACGAGTAACACCTGAGCAGTTTAACGGCTCCAACAGTTACTACGTGTCAAAGGATGCTTCTTGGGCCATGCATACCTATTCTAAATTTAATCAGCCGGCCGTTAAGCAAATTATTAAGGTGAGCGATCACAGTAATGTAAAAACCTTGGTCGAAAACAGCGAGCTGAAACAAAAATTAGCAGAGCAAAGTTTACCAAACCATGAGTTTTTTAAAGTAGCCGCGCGTGATGGCACCGAGCTTGATGGTTATATTATGTTTCCTGCGGATATGGATCTAAATAAAAAGTACCCAATCGTATTTTATGTTTATGGCGAACCTTGGGGATCAACCGTACAAGATCGCTTTGAAGGTAATAGCTATTTATACAAATCGTTATTAACTCAAAAAGGCTTTATTGTTGCATCAGTTGATAACCGCGGTACACGCGCACCAAAAGGCCGAGATTGGCGCAAATCTATTTATAAAAAAATAGGCTCAATTACAGTGCAAGACCAAGTTGACGCGCTCGACGCGATGGCTAAACGCTGGGATGTAATAGACACAGAGCGGGTTGGCGTATGGGGACACTCTGGCGGCGGCAGCTCTACACTTAATTTATTATTTCGTCACGGCGACAAATTTAAAGTAGGTATTGCTTCAGCACCTGTGCCCGATATACGTTTATATGACACTATTTATCAAGAGCGTTATTCGGGTAACCCAAACACCGACCCACAAAGCTATGATAATACCTCGCCAATTAGTTTTGCTAAAAACCTTAGCGGTAAATTATTACTGATCCACGGTACTGGCGACGATAACGTACACTATCAGGGGTCTGAGCGTTTAATTGACGAGCTTGTTAAGCATAATAAACAATTTGAGTTTTTTGCTTATCCTAATCGTTCACACAGCCTAAAAGAAGGCAAAGGAACGGCTTTGCATTACCACACTATGATGGCCGAATTTTTTGAGAAAAACTTACTAAAATAATGTCTAATTAATTATTAAAAACTAAAAAAGCCACAATTTTTAATTGTGGCTTTTTTGTGCAAACTGTAATGGGGGTTTACAGTTCTTTATAGGTACTAAACAGTCTCACAAACTATGCCACAATAGTTAAAACTGCTCGTCGTATTGACTAATGTGCTTGTACACACCTGTGGTGGTGTTTGTGGTAATAAATTCAATGTTGTATTTATGAAATGCATCGCCCATTTCCATACCTGGTGTGCCTAGTGGCATTGCGGGTACGGTTAAACCGATAATATGCGCTGGGTGTTTTTCCGATAAAAATTGTTTAATAAACTTAGCCGGTACGTGGCCTTCAAACACAAAACCGTTGGCCGACACAGCTGTATGGCATGAGCGCTGGTTAGGCTTTATTTGATATTGCGATTTTATTAATCCCATATCGTCTGCATCAATGGCTTTTGTATTAATGTCGCTTTGATGTATATGCTCAATCCAGCCTTTGCAACAGCCACAGTTTTTATCTTTATAAACAGTAAGCTTTAACTCCTGTTTTTTGGGACTATCGGCTGAGCTAGTTGCTTTATGTACTTGCGGTGATTGCTCAGAGCACGCCCCCATAAGAGGCAGTGCTAGTGCTAAAAGCACGCTTGAGGTGATTTTAATTATACGCATAATTATCGCCTTAATTTGACCAATGAATATGAGTTATTTTCCAGCCTGAATCGGTGTTTTTTAAGGTGATTGACTCCATACCTGTGGCGCTTATTTCTTTACCTTTATAGTTGCCATGACTTTTACTTCTTGATACCGAGTAAGCCATATCACCATTAATAAACACTTGGTGCTCTAATAGGTCGCTGTTAATTGCACTTAGGTATTTCATGTCAGCTAACATGTGGTGGTTAGCGTATTCATCGGCTGAGCGCTCAACGCCGCCACCTTCAAAAATAATCACATCATCGGCTAGTAATTGTCGAGCAGTTACTTTATCGCCTTGCTTAAGCGCAGTATGAAATGAGCTAACAACTTTTGCTGCAGCACTGCTTACATTAACAAATAAAGCTGATTTTTTTGCGTGCTCTTCATCACCATGCGCGTTTACAGTAAAAGAGCTTGTTGCAGTAAGTAACAGCGCTGAGATCAATCCAAATTTAGGGTGTTTTATTAACATGTTTTTCTCTTTATAAGATAAATTATACGGGCGGCCCAACGAGCGTGGTAAATACACTGGTGGTTAGCAATACACACACGGCAATAACCATTTCAACAGAAATAGAACGCTTTAAAGTAACAACATGATGTTGCTGTGTAATTTGCGGAACTAAACGTAGTTTATGCCAAGCACCCAGTAGTAACATAGCACTCACTAACAACAGTTTTAACATTATTAGCTGGCCATAATTTGAAGTAAATAATACAGAAAATGAATTTAAGTATTGCCATAATATGGTTATACCAGATATGAGCAGTACCGCTATGATAATAATTGCTAGCTGTCCAAAGCGTTCCATTAAATGCTTTATCGTATTTAACGATAGCAGTTGGCAACTTTTATAAAGAGGCCATAGTGAGCCAATCCAACTAGCAATGGCAATTAAATGCAGTGTTAATATACTTTTAATTAATAGGCCTTTTTCGGCGCTGTGGCCGGTTAAGGTAAAGCTATAGGTAAGGATAATAAGTGCTAATAGTGTAATAACAAAATTAGCCACGTTAGCTGAGTTTGAATGGGGGCGCCAAGTGCACACCGCAAACAAGGCAATTATAAATGCAGGCACTCTAATACTTACCTGCTCACCAATTACTGATTGCCAAATTATATCCAGCATGAAGGGGTCTATCATGCCTGCAAAACCAGATTCAGCCATGGCCCCCGCTTCAATTGGTATTTGTAATATTGCACCAATAAAGCCCACCATAACAAGGGTGATTTGCCAGCGCTTTAAATACCGATTAAAACAGCTTAATTGTGTATCTGGCGTTGTACTCTCATTATTAAGTAAGCGCATTAGCAAGCAGCCCGCAAGGGCTGCAATAGCTAAATAGCTTACTATTTTTAATAATAGTAACAGCACTGACCAATCACTTAATTGCATTATATGACTACCTAATGATTATGTTGTTTATGGCTAGCCGCCATGTTTTTCATTTTAGAATGTGTGTCGCTGGCGTGCAGCATAAAGTCAAAATTGCCTGACATTTTATGGCCATCGCCACCAAGCGCTATCCATTTAACTGTGTAATTACCTTGTTCAAGCTTGGGTAACGGCCAGCTAAAGTTGCTATTAGCTTTTGCACTGGGTTTAAAGTTAAAATCTACTTGCTTGTTTGCAGCATCACTTAAGAGTACTTTGGCAAGTTGTACTTCGCCGCTAAACGTTAACGTAAGTTGCTCTGGGCTTTGCATTAGCATCGCACTATTTTGTGGTGTTGATTGCTTTAGCGAAATATGAGCTGATGCCGAAAAGCTTAAAGCTAAGCCTAAAATTGCCGCAATAGTTATAAATTTCATAGTTACCTCTTATTTTTAAATATTAAAACCAAAATTTTATACCGGCAACAAACTCAGTATCGTTGCTGCTCTGCTCGTTTAGCTTGGCGTAATCTGCTGTGCTACCAAATTTATTAGTCCACTCTACACCTACATAAGGTGCAAATTGGCGAGTAAATTCATAACGAACCCTAACGCCAATAGCAGTACTAGATAGCCCACTGCCTAGCTCATTTTGTTCATCGTCTTTACCATAAAATGTTATTTCAGCACGAGGCTGTATAATGAGCCTTTGTGTTAAAAGCAGCTCATATTCAGCTTCTGCTGTAAATGCTGTATTGCCGCTCTCACCTACATACGCTGTCATATCAAGCTCAAACCAATAAGGTGCTAAGCCTTGAATACCAAACGCTAACCATTGACGGTTTTTGCCTTCTTTATAATAATCGTAGCGAATACCGACTTGCGTATCCCAATAAGCCGAAATTGCATGACCCCATAAAATATCAGTTTGATTTTCTTCAAGCTTGCCATCACTAACATCACCCTCGGTTTTTATCACTAATCGATTAAAGGTGGTGCCGTACCAAGCTTGTAAATCGAAAACAGCAGCATCGGCTTGTTCGTTATACTCAAGGCGATCACCTAAAATAGCGTAAAACTTATGCTCATCCGCAAGGGTTAAGCGCTCGCCATCTGCTAAAGCATATGGCCCTTGCGTCAAGGTTGTGCCATTAGCATAAGCGTGTGGATCGCGAGCATTTTTAGGGGCATCGCCGCCTTGCGGCTGCATTTTATCGCCCGCCATATCGCCCGCCATATCGCCAGACATGTCGCCCATTTCAGTTTGAGCAAACACATGCAGGCTCAATAACGGTGCGCTAATTAATAGTGCACTAGTAAGTACTGTTGATAAGGTTAAATTTCTCATGATACAACCACCTCTCTAAACATACCTGCATCCATATGAAACAGTAAATGACAATGCCAAGCCCAACGACCAACATCATGTGGCGTAGTTAAAAAGCTAATTCTTTGGGCGGGCTGTACCATTATGGTGTGGCGGCGAACTAACACATCACCTTGATCGTTCTCCAAGTCGCTCCACATACCATGTAAATGCATAGGGTGTGTCATCATGGTATCGTTTTGTAAAATAACTCGTACCCGCTGATTATGCTTCATATGCACAGGGGTACTTTTACCAAACTCTAAGCCATCAAAAGACCAGCTGTAGCGTTCCATGTTGCCGGTTAAATGCAGCTCAATTTCGGCTTCAGGCGCTTGGTGGTCAACTATGCCATCAAGAGAGCGTAAATCTGCAAGTGTTAAAACTCGACGGCCGTTATTGCGCAGCCCAATACCAGGATCGTCTAAGTTTGTGCGTGGCGTATCAACGCGCATATCAACTGAGGCGCCATATTCTGTTTTAGCGTGGCGAACTTTCTGACTTGGAACAGCCAGTGGGTTTTTACCCATATTATGCTTACTATGGTCCATTGCCATTGCACCGTGGTCCATTGTGCTATGATCCATTGCCCCCTGATCCATACTGGTTTTGTCCATGCTAGCGTGGCCCATAGCGCTGTGATCCATTCCAGGCATAGCAGAGTGATCCATATTGCCCATCATATCCCGCATTGCTAACCACTCAACGGGGTCAAGTGCAGGCACTGGCGCATCAATATTAGCAGCGACAGACAAAGTCCCTTTGGCATAACCTGAGCGGTCCATGCTTTGTGCAAAAATTGTGTATGCGTCATTTTTAGGCTCAACAACCACATCGTAGGTTTCACCTGGACCAAAGCGAAACTCATCTACGGTAACGGGTTCAACATTTTGTCCATCTGCTTGTACCACAGTTAATTTTAACTCTGGGATACGTACATCAAAAAAGGTGTTACTTGAGCCATTAATAAATCTTAAACGTACTTTTTCGCCCGCTTTAAACAGCCCACGCCAATTAGCCATTGGCGCAGTACCATTCATTAAATAGGTCATTGCCGAAGCCGATAAATCAGCTAAATCGGTTGGACTCATTCGCATCTGGTTCCACATTTCACGTCGTTGAAGTGCATTAGCAACGCCGCTTGTTGCTACGTCATCAAAAAACTCAGGTACAGTGGGCTGATTAAAGTTAAACACATCCCCCTGAATTTTTAATTTACGGAATAACTCCATGGGATCATCATCAGTCCAATCAGAGAGTTGAATAATATGTTCATTATCTGCGCTGATAACATCTTGCTCACGAGGCTCAATAATTAACGCCCCATACATACCAGTCATTTCTTGAAAGCCACTGTGTGAGTGATACCAATAAGTACCGCTTTGTTGTAACTTAAATTTATAAACAAATGTTTCGCCAGGCATAATGCCTTTAAAGCTAATGCCCGGTACACCATCCATTTGATACGGTAAAATAATACCGTGCCAGTGAATAGAGCTAGGTACCGCTAAATTGTTGGTAACGCGAATGGTCACATCGTCACCTTCTTTAAGGCGTAATGTTGGCGCGGGAATAGAGCTATTAATGGTGGTTGCCATACGCACTACACCGGTAAAGTTTACTGGGGACTCATCAATAACCAGGTCAATAACTTTACCGCTCAACTCAGGCACAGTACCTGTTAATGTTGAAGCCGCTAAAGATGATGCTGCATGTAAAACAGTTGGAAAAGCTGCCAGCACACCGCCTGCAATTAATCCTTGAACAAAACGCCTACGTGGCTTTGAAATGTGCTGTAATGACTCTTTAAAACCCATTTTATTACACCTGAATAGCAAAATATGCATTGAGTATAATATTTAAACCTGACATCGACATGACGCGAACATTACAAAGTTGTAATCTTAATGTCATGTTGCTGTTGTAGCGCATATGGCATAGTGCTGTTTAAGTGATAACTAAAATTATAATAAAAGTAACAAAGGAATTATATGCGCTTACTAATCGTTGAAGACGAGATTAAAACCGGTGATTACTTAAAACAGGGCTTAACCGAAGCCGGCTTTCAGGTTTGTTTGGCGCGCAATGGCCTTGACGGTCACCATTTAGCAATGACCGAATTATTTGATGTGATTATATTAGATATAATGTTGCCCGATGTATCTGGCTGGCGAATTTTAGAGTCGGTACGAGAAGCCAAAAACGACACGCCAGTATTATTTTTATCGGCTCGCGATAGTGTTGATGACAGAGTAAAAGGGCTTGAACTTGGCGCAGATGATTACTTAATAAAACCGTTTGCTTTTTCAGAAGTACTTGCCCGCGTACGTACGCTTATTCGCCGTGGTGGCGTGCAAAAAGTGGCCGACATACTCACGATTGCAGACTTAGAAATGGATATACCAAAGCGTAAAATACAGCGAGCAGGCAAGCGTATTTTGCTCAGTAATAAAGAGTTTAGCTTATTAGAGCTACTACTGCGCCGAGAAGGCGAAGTGCTATCTCGCTCACTTATAGCGTCGCAAGTATGGGATATGAACTTTGAAAGTGATACCAATGTAATAGATGTTGCGATTAGACGCCTGCGGGGCAAGGTTGACGATGAGTATAGTATTAAACTTATTCATACAGTGCGCGGTATGGGCTATAAATTAGAGGTCGAAAATGCCCAAAATTAACGCTCGACCAATGTCGTTGACCATGCGGGTGGTATTGTTTATTGCTGTTACTGTAATAGCCTGTTTAACCTTAGTCGCGTCATTAATTAACTCCTCCATTGAGCATCACTTTATTGAGCAAGACAGTGGCGAGTTAAAGGTTATTAGCCAGTCAGTTGCAGCTGTTTTAGCCCAGCAGCATAGCTCAAGTGAACCTTTAGGGCAGGCATTATCTAAAGCTGTGGCAGGACATCATGGTGTTTATTATCAAGTAAATAGCCAGCAAGGAGCCTTAATTTACCAAAGTTCAGGTCGCGATTTTACTAAGCAGATTATGAGTGCGCCATCGGCGCTTGGTTTTAATCGCGATAACATAGTGCATTGGCAAGCCAATGATCATACCTATCGCGCATTAGTTAGCGACTTTAACGTGCAGCAACAGCATTATAAAATTACCGCCGCCATTGATATGAGTTTTCATAAACATTTTTTGCGCCAATTTAAACAAAGCCTATGGGTGATTATGTTTGGCTCAGCTGTGCTCATTTTACTCGTTGCTTGGTTTGCGGTACATCAGGGGTTAAATCCACTGCGTGGCTTAAGCAAAAAAATATATGACATTCAAACCCATAAAATGGATGTTAGGTTAGATGAAAGTAAAGTGCCAATTGAGCTGGTGAATATGGTGCATTCATTTAATGCCATGCTGGATAGATTACAAGATGAGTTTATGCGTTTATCAAATTTTTCTACCGATATAGCCCACGAACTGCGTACCCCGCTTACTAATATTATTACTCAAACACAAGTTGGCTTAACAAAACAGCGCGACCTTGTGCAATACCAAGAACTGTTGTTTTCAAACCTTGAAGAACTAGAGCGACTAACAAAAATGGTTAGTGATATGCTGTGGTTGGCAAAAACTCAAAATGGACTGATAAAAGCACAACAACAAGTATTACAAAGTGATGAAGAAATAGACGCGTTACTAGAATACTTTGATGCGGTAGCAGAAGATGCCAATATTACCTTTATTAAACAAGGTAGTAATGTTGAGTTTTATTGTGAACAATTACACTTTAGGCAGTTGTTATCTAATTTATTATCAAATGCGATTAGGTATACCCCAGCAGGCGAATCGATAACTATTAGTAGTGAGCGCACTGGAAATGATCAAGTGTGTATTGCGGTTACCAACCCAGGCGAAAAAATAGCAGCAGAGCATTTACCCTATTTATTTGACCGATTTTATCGCGCCGATAAATCAAGGCAGCGACAAGGCAACGGCGCGGGGTTAGGGCTTGCGATAGTAAAAGCGCTAGTTACAGCAAATGGGGGCAACATAGTGGTAACCTCAAACGCGAACACTCGCTTTAAAGTGTTTTTTAAACACGTAAAAAGTTAAGCTTAATCCTTTTATTAGCACAGTGCCTATAGCGTAAAATGCAGTGTTAATTTGTGGCTTTTGTGCAAACTGTAATGGGGGTTTACAGTTTGCATAAGCAAAAAACGAAAGTAACCTGCGGTTAGTTTTGTTTAACAAACCACGCAGTTGTAAATTAATCAGCCTAGGGAATCTGTTACTTTGTGTTTATTGTTCATTTTCTGTCTTTATTTTTTGCACTAAAAAGTCTACTGCCGCTTTTACTTTAGGTACTAAGTAGCGCTGTTTTTGATACAACAAATACACAGCCATATTAGCATTTTGAGTTATAGCTAACTCATGTTCAAAGTGAAGTTGTTGCAACTTACCTGAGTCAATATAAGGGGCTAACGCCCACCGAGTAGACATTAAAATACCTTCACCGTTGCACGCTTTTTTTGCTAGCCACGATCCGCTATTAGAAATAGCCACAGCAGGGCCAGATACATCATGCCATTGGCCGTCCATATTACATAACCAAGGCGTTGGCCCCGTTGGCGCTTTAAAATAAAGGCCATTATGCTGCTTTAGTTCCATCGCATTGTTAGGTGTTCCGTGTTTTTTTAAATAACAAGGTGATGCCACCGGAATAAAACCATTGTCCATTAACCTTATTGCTAGTACTCGCTCATTGGGTGCGTAACCACCGCGAATAGCAATATCAACATCGTCGCGTCCGAGTGTCGATAGCTGATCAGTTAAACTAACATCCAGCACTATTTCAGGGTATAAGGCGCTAAATTCATCTAGCAAAGGTAATAATATTTGCTCACCAAACCCCACCATAGAGCTAATACGTAAACGCCCCATTGGCGTTGTTTGATAACTGCGTACGGTTTCATTACTTTGTTCTAGTTGACTCAAAATTTGCTGTATATCGTTATAATAAATTTGCCCTACTTCTGTTAATTTAACGAGTCGGGTTGAGCGCTTTAACAGCGTAGCGCCTAAGCTTTTTTCTAAATCTGCAACGCGCCTTGATAACGACGACGGCGGCACGTTAAAAGTACTGGCTGCTTTGGTAAAGCTGCCAGTTTCGACTACTTTACTAAAATACCTAATTGCACGTAGTTGATCCAACGAGCTGCTCCATTTGTTGTTTTTAACTCAACTTTAAAATTGCCCTTGGGAATAACAAGGCTTTGAAAAGGACGTTGCTCATAAAAAGCTGAAATAAAATTAATATTTTACTAAACGCAGGAGTAAGGAAAACATTAATCCCTGGTTTTTTAAATGCAAAATTTAAGCAGAAAAACGCCCTCAAATTATCATAAAGCAGGCTCTAAAATTTATGTATTTATGATAGATTAATTTGTTTAAAAGTGACAATTATTCTATCAAAACAATGGGTAGCTTATCTGATTTTCCAGCTGTTTTTACTAAAATGATACTGTTGAAGAGTGTCAATTAAACTCGTTAGTACAGGCCCCGATTGATGGCTTCGAGAAATTAAGCATCCTACAGGCGTTAACCACCCATTGTACTCATGGGTAACAGGCAATGCGACAATATGGCCTTGGTTTATCTGCTCTTTTACTGATAGCTCAGGTACGTTTGCCCACCCCATGCCCGCATGAACTAACTCAACCAGTGTTTGGTGAGTGTTGGCATACCACAACATAGAGCTAATACCGTAACTAAACCATAACTCTTTATGTTCAGCACTGCGGTGTACACATTGTCTATAACGTTTTAAATCAGAGCCTTGCACTTTAGCTAGTTTGGCTAATTCGTGGGTCGATGATGCTACGGTTAAAAAGCGTGCTTGCCCTAGCAAGAAAAAATCCATATCCACCTTTAACTCACCGTCGGCATAAACAATACCGGCTTGCGCCCTACCCGAACGAACGAGTTGTTCTACATCAAAGGTTGAGGTGGTGATGATATCAAAGTGAGTTATTGGGTATTTATCGGCAAGCGGCATGAGAATATTTAAAAAGTCTGGGCTCATTACACTCTCATCAACAGCAATAACCATTTCATGCTCATGCTCTTTTGTTAGCGAGTCTATTGTTTGATCAAAATACTTTTGTTGATGCAAAATAGACTTTGCAATTGGCAGCAAGGTTTTGCCGTTATCAGTTAATACCGGAGTGTTTTTATCACGATTGAACAGCTCTTGATTAATGGCTATTTCAAGGTTTGCAATGGCTTGACTTACCCCCGATTGAGCACGCTTTAATTTACGAGCAGCAGCTGAAAAAGATCCGGTGTCGCATACAGTGATAAATACTTTCAATTGCTCGAAGCTATACATGGTGTGTCTGAGAGTTACAGGTATTTGGCTCAGATTATCACTATTCGTGATAGCTGTTAACTTTATCTGTTTTTATTGACTGTCATAATCGCCGCTTAATAATTTCGTTATCCTTTTTTATCACCTTTGTATTAATTACTTTGTGTTAATTGCCTAGTGTTAATCACTTAATTTTAAAGTAAGACCTTTATTGGAGAAATATAACAATGAGAGCTGTAGAGCGTGTGTTTCACTCTGTGTCATTTGAAGTAATAGCTGTAACTTTATCGATTGCCGGTTTAGCTGCTTTTACTGAGCACGATATCGCTGCATTATCAGGAACTATGATAGTTATTGCGAGTGTCGCCATGGTTTGGAATTATGCTTTTAATTGGGTTTTTGATCTTTATGTTAAAGGAGATAAAACTAAGCGTACTTTTTCAATGCGGCTATTTCACGTTACCTTATTTGAAGCGGGTTTACTGGTGTTAACTATTCCAATTATGGCTTATTTATTATCGGTGAGCTTATGGAATGCTTTTTTAATGGATTTAGGCGTGACTGTTTTTATCACTATTTATGCTTTTTTATTTAACTTGAGTTACGACCATATTAGAGCCGCAGTAATTCAGCGCCGAGCTTGTAATAACCAAGTTTAGCCTGTTGGCATAACTTTGCTGAGCTCGCCTGTTTTACTTAATTTAACGTAAATTATTACCAACAAAAATAACTTCTGTAGCTGGGGTTCCCTATTAAAAAATGTAAATAGGGAGCGCTAGTACCGCCACTACCTCCTTGCCAAATAGTTTTCTATTTTTGTCTTAAAAGCAAAAGTGATTAGCATTTACCCCTATATATAAGCAAATTAAAACCAGTAATAATGTGTTTAGCTTAAATAGTCCAGTCGCAGTGTATTAAGCACTGAGGCATTAATTGCATTTTAGGTAATTAAAAAGTCCCTTCACGTTAATGATGGAAAATTTATTATGATTACTTTGCACGGTTTTGCTGCTAGCAACTATTACAACCTAGTAAAACATGTACTTTTATATAAAGAACTGCCATTTAAAGAGCACCTTATTTACGGTGGTAGTGACGAGTTACTGGCAATGAGTCCTGCGGGTAAAGTGCCAGTTATAACAACATCTCAGGGCGTTAATATTTCAGAGTCGAGTGTTATTTGCGACTATATTGAAGAGTCATACCCAGATATTCCGCTTTATCCAAAAAATAGCACCGAGCGTGCAGCAGTGCGCCAAATTATGAAAATAGCAGAGCTGTACTTTGAACTGCCAAGCAGACGCCTTATACCGTATGCGTTTAGTGGTACAAACGCGCCAGAATCGCTTAAAAATGAGGTACGCCAAGTGTTAACCCTTGGTGTTACCGCCTTGAGTCGCTTATGTAAGTTTTCACCTTGGATTGCGGGTGAGCAGTTTACTATGGCAGATATTTACGTTTATCACGTAAATACCATAGTTAACGCTTTTGGTGCCAGCCAACTTAATTGGGATGTACTGGGTGATGTACCGGGAATGAAACAGTGGAACGACACCATGCGCCAATCTGCTATTGCGCAAAAAGTAGAGGTAGATCGGCTCGCAAACATGCCCGAGTTTATGCAAAAGGTCACAGCGCAAATTCAGGCAGCTAATGCTTAGCTATAAAACAGCCAATTCATTAACCTTATTGGTTTAACTAATTTAATAATGTGCAGGAGCAAATCCCGATGACAGACAAAAATATCCAACTTACTTCAACAATCAGCGAAGACAACACACTAACGCTTGCCTTACAAAACATCGACATGCCACAACCAAGTGCCGATGAAGTGGTTATTCGCATTGAAGCTGCGCCATTAAACCCATCTGATTTAGCGGTTATGTTCAGCGCCGCTGACATGTCTACAGCAACGCAATCGGGTACTGGGCAAAGCCCAGCTATTACAGCTAATGTGCCAGCTAAGTTTATGCCAGCGCTCAAAACACGTGTTAATAAAGCAACGGCTGTAGGTAATGAAGGTGCCGGTACTGTAGTTGCTGCGGGCTCATCGCCAGCGGCACAAGCATTAATGGGTAAAATGGTTGCTGTAATTGGCGGCGGAACGTACCGTCAATATCACTGCGTTAATGTACAAAGTTGCTTAGAGTTAAAAGAAGGCACTACCGCTAAACAAGGCGCATCGTCTTTTGTTAACCCGCTTACAGCATTAGCTATGGTAGAAACCATGCGCGCCGAAGGCCATAAAGCTATTATTCATGCGGCGGCGGCATCTAGCCTTGGGCAAATGTTAAACCGTATTTGTATTGCCGACGGTATTGATTTAGTTAATATTGTACGCAAAACAGAGCAAGAAACACTGTTACGTAACATGGGCGCAAAGTATGTGGTTAATTCTAGTAGTGAGTCGTTTGTTGAGGATTTAACCGCGGCAATTATTGCCACTGGTGCCACAATTGCGTTCGATCCAATTGGTGGCGGCCAACTAACCAGCGACATTCTTAACTGTATGGAAGCTGCTATAACTCGCGACGTAGAAGAGTATAGCGTGTATGGCTCAGATACTTTCAAGCAAGTTTATATTTATGGCGCACTTGATCGCGGCCCTATTACGCTAAATCGTAATTTTGGTTTTGCTTGGGGCGTAAATGGGTTTTTATTATTTAATGCGCTTGGTAAATTAGGCACTAATACGGTAATGGCAATGCGTAAACGTATAGCCGATGAAATTACCACTACATTTGCCAGCCATTACACCCACGAAGTGTCGTTGTCTGAGGCACTACAGTTAGTATCAATAGCGGCTTACTCTAAACAAGCCACAAGCGAAAAATACTTAATTACACCGCAAAGCTAATTAAAGCTCAGTAATTACTAACAAGTTAATTTTTAACTATTTAAATTACAAATAAATAAAAGCCGATACTGATTGCAGTATCGGCTTTTTATTTATAAATAGTAAATATTATAAAGTGAGAATAGCAGGCTGCTATAACCGCTTAGCTAACCGTTTTACATAAAAACGACCGGAGAAGCCGCATTATTTAAAATAGACACCACACTCCATGCTGCAATAGCATAATCGCCCGATTTAATTGTTAAATCTAAAGCTATTTGTTCACCTTTAACTTCAATTCTGTAGTCATCTCCAGCAAAGTTAGGCACAGCATCAATATTAAATTTAGTTGCTTTTGGCCCCGCACTTGCTAGCGAAGTTGCATAAATAACATTAAAAACATAAGGAAAAATATCAATAATTTCCTTAGCTGTTCCGCTAAAAACTCTTTCTGGCTCAGTTATGTTCATTAAGCCCTCTTTGTTAAAAGGGGTTCGAGCAATAAAACCAGGTGATTTTTTAGATGTTATTGTTACATCAATCGGTGTTGAACTCATAAATGAAGCGGTTTGAAGCAGGTTAAAGCCACCTGTTGCACCACCGGCAATGTATATTTTAGTATTATTTTTTAATGCTACTGCTATGGCTCTTTGGTACAAAGCTACATCTGCAAATGCCGCCGTAGATAACACAATTAAGTGCGAGCCAGCGGCTAATATTTTTTCACAATAATCGGTTACAGATACCGCCGATGCAGCTTCGGCTACAAACTCAGGCTTTAAAGCCATAAACGCATCAATATCTGTGCATGGTGTACAGTTAAAGTAATCAGCAAATTGTTTGGTTCTAATTGGGTTTCTGCCTAATACCGCAACTAGCTCGTAACCAGCAAGAGAGCCACTTTTTACAGCCTGAGCAATAGTTTGGCTTAAATAACCACACCCTATTAGTGCTAACTTCTTCTTCATTTTTACTATTCCTATTTAATTATTTACCGAAACGTCCTTACTGTGTGTGGTTTTAAGCGTTAATAGCTCAGCCTTAGTACAATTACCCCTATAAAAGCGGTCGTTAGCCCTAACAGCTCTTGGCGAGTAAACGACTCTTTTAAAATAATGCGTGAGTACAAAAGAATTATTAAAATATTCATACCAGAAATAGCAGAAACCAGCCCTGTATTGCCAATTGCAAAAGCCGATATTATTGCAACCATGCCAGCCACATTCGTCAATCCAATAAGTAACCCACAAGAAAACGTTTTTACTGGCGACCAATTAGGCCGAGAGTCATTTGTGTCACTGGCCTGTTTTTTGTTACTTACTAACCAACTAATAGCAAAAAGCAAACTACCAAAACCAAACATAGAGGTGAGCGTAGCGAACGTATCGGCCTCCAGCAAAGTAGACTGCTTACCTAGTAAGTCATTAAATGAAAAGAATAATGCAGCCAGTAACCCCCATTGCGCCCCTTGTAAATTAGTAAACGAAATATCATTAGAGTAGCGAATAATATAAAGCCCACCAAAAATAATAAAAAAGCCAATTAGCTGCAGCGTTGTTAAGGTTTCTTGCCATAATAAAAAGGCAAAAACCAACACAAATAAAGGAGTTAAACCCGACAAAATACTAATAAGCGAAGCCTTTCCAACCGAAAAACCTTTATGCAAAAAAGCATTCGCGGCAAAAGAGCCAAAGCCCAGCGCTAAGCCAACAGCAATATCAGCCCAGCCATACCACTTTTGATTTAACAAGGTTACACCCAAAATACTGATTATAAATCCGACAAAAAACACACCGAATAACAATAAGTTTCGATCAATTTTTTTCTGGGATGTCCATTGATACATTATGCCTCGTGCGCCAAAAAAAACCGTGGCGAGTAATGCAAAAATTATCCACATAATTAAATGATTCCTTTATAAATTAGAATGAAGTAGTCGCTCTAAGAAATGTTGCCATTAAATTGCATAGCCAACATGATCCCTTGCACCATTCTTAGCTTAAAATTGATAAGGTAATAAAGGCTTACAAAAACACCATATAAGAAAGTCGCAATATAAATAGTTTTAAGCTGTTAAACAGGCAAGGCAGCCAATTTTTATTTAACGACAGAACATTGCCTGCTATTTAATTAAACGATTAATAAAATACTAGCCTAGTATATTCACCTTAATTGATTTTATAAATAAGCATAAGCTGCATAGTAAATCCCATAAATGGCATTTAAAAGGTGGGTATTTGGTTTATATAAAACATCCCTCTATTGCGCTAAATAGTAATAGAGGCATGTTTTTTGAGGGGCTACTGGGATTTCTTGTTACTAAATAAGATTTTGTAAGGTTGATATTTGTCGTAAACCAAATTAAACACAAGTGTGTAAATAAGTATAAAGATTAAAAACCCTGCTTCTAAAATGGCAGCGCCCAGCCATGTAATATTTAAATAAAAAGCCATTGCAGGTAGTGCAATTACCACCATTCCTAGCTCAAAACCAATTGCATGGGTAATGCGTAAGGCCGATCCTCGCTCTAAACGATTAAAGCCCATAAGCTTGTCGAACATAATGTTGTAAGCATAATTCCACACCATAGCAAATAAAGATAAACCGATACCTACAACAAGCATTTTACCTGTGTCGAATCCACCAATAACAACCGATGCAGGTACAATTATACAAAGTACTATGACTTCAAAAAGAACTGCCTGAAATATTCGTTCAACTGTTTTCATTCTTAACTTATGCCTATTTTTTAATGACTAGGCAGCTATTTTCATCCATTATTAAGGTACTTTATAGTTACGTAGTATCTGGAAAAGCGATATGTTCAGCGTAGAACAACTGCAGGCATTTGTAACAACCGTTAATACTGGGTCGTTTTCGGCTGCTGCGCGGCATTTATGTAAGGCGCAATCAGTAGTAAGCCAGCACATAATTAATTTAGAAATAGACTGTAACGTCACACTTTTCAAACGTACAGGTCGATACCCACAATTAACCGATGCGGGTAAAAAATTGTTGCCACAAGCGATGGCATTACTTAATCAGCATCAGCGTTTAACTAATTCTGCGCTAACATTAAACGATCAAACGCCAAGAGAAATAACCGTCGCCTTAGACGAGGGGATCCCGCTAAGGGTTATTGCACAGGCTATTGCAGAGTTTCAAATTAAGTACCCTAATGTATCGCTTGAATTTTTAAGTGCGTCGAGCCTCGACATAATTGATATGCTAAAAAGCGAAAAGCCTTTAACAGGTATTATTTTTAGTGAATTAAATATTCCGAGCTATTTAGATTATGAATGTATTGGCTCGGTAAAGTTTGATTTATACGTTGCTAAATCGCACCCATTAGCGGGTCAGGTTTGTGAAAATATGGATAACTTACGTTTGCACCGCCAGTTACTTATTCGATCACGTAATACGCTAACAAGTAGTTTTCAATTAAAAATTAGCCCCGATACTTGGTATGCAGATAACTACTTTGTATTACTTGAGCTTGCAATACAGGGTTATGGTTGGTGCTTACTACCAAACCATGTTGCAGTAGAAGCGCTTACAAATGGTGAGTTAGTAAAACTAGCGCTAGAATTTGAAGACGTAGGTTGGCTTGCTAATGTAGATATACTCCAGCATCAGCGCCATAGTAGCCTTGAGGTTTTTAAACTACTCAGAAAACTGTTACGCAACTTATTATGAACTTAATTTATTGGTAGGTAGGTTGGTTTGAGCGCAGCGAAACCCAATGAAAAAAGGCAGTGCCAATTAACATTAGCGTTTTGTATTATCGATTGACCGAAAAGTGCCAAGTGTAGGTCGGATAAGCGAAGCGCCATCCGACACAGTAAAATATCTTGCCAATTTATTATCAGCATTTTATGTTGTCGAATGGCTAGAAAGTGCCAATTGCGGACATTGGCAACTCCCGCATAAGTTGCGGATTATAGTTGACTAAAATAAGCGAAGAATGAGCGACTGCCAACTGTTAGACATCCATTTTAATGCATTTGTTAGGCTTACTATTCGAATTTTCTCAGTACTTTTTCTCTATGAAATATTATTAAGCTACCCAAGCTAGCAATACCTATTACCAGCATAATTTTTATTCTATATTCAAAAAGCGTCTTTTGCACATCGTCATTTTTCTCTAAATATGCAAAGGCTTCTTCTTTTGACTCGAAAAGCTTTTTACCCTCATCGGTAGGGTGATTAGTACTCATAACTTTTTCTATAAACTGGCCATAAGCAAACTCACCAGATAGCTTTGTCATTCCAGCAATCAGGTTACCGCTAGTTTTATTGAATATTTCGTATATCTGATCCAAGTTTTCTTCAATAGAAAACGGAGATGCTTGATGTGCTAAGTTATTTCTAAGTTTTCTCAGTAAATGCAGACAATTAACTAAATCTAAAGGCAATAAGCGGCAAACGTAAGCTATATCCAACTTTGCAGACAAACTGCCAAAAGTGCATATTCTCATGCATCGCGATCACCTAATACTATCTAAGCCGATCACCTAATACCATCCATCGAGATCACTCAATACCATCGATGCCGATCATTTTTCGGTCAAAATGGTATTGAGTGATCGGCTTGAATGGTATCGTTCAATTTGTACACGTTTTTGTCTAGCCAGTAG